>JAIOXV010000073.1 GCA_021741465.1 Paracoccaceae bacterium | reverse complement strand
AGGCCAGCCCATGACCAAGCTTATCCTGCGCGCCCTTGCGGGTGAAACCCTGCCCACCCCGCCGATCTGGATGATGCGGCAGGCCGGGCGCTATTTGCCCGAATACCGCGCGACGCGGGCGCAGGCGGGGGATTTCCTGTCGCTGTGCTATAACTCCGAACTTGCCGCCGAGGTAACGCTGCAGCCGATCCGCCGTTTCGGGTTTGACGCGGCGATCCTGTTTGCCGATATCCTGCTCTTGCCGCAGGCGCTGGGGGCGGATCTGTGGTTTGAAACCGGCGAAGGGCCGCGGTTGTCGACCATCACCACGATCGAGGGCGTTCGCGCCCTGAAACCGAAAGACGCCATCCACGAAACCCTGGGGCCCATCTATGAAACCGTGCGCATTCTGGCGCGCGAACTGCCGCCCGAAACCACGCTGATCGGCTTTGCAGGCGCGCCCTGGACGGTGGCCACCTATATGATCGCCGGGCGCGGCACCAAAGACCAGGGCCCGGCCCATGCCCTGAAAGCGGCAGATCGCGCGACCTTTGCCGCCCTGATCGACATCATCACCGAAGCCACCATCGATTATCTGTCCGCCCAGGTCGACGCCGGGGCCGAGGTGGTGAAGCTGTTTGACAGCTGGGCCGGCAGCCTGACGGGCCAGGATTTTACCGACTTTGCCATCAAACCCGCCGCCCGGATCATCTCGGCCCTGAAAGCCCGCCATCCCGGCCTGCCCGTCATCGCCTTCCCACGCGAGGCGGGGGCGGGTTATATCGGCTTTGCCAAGGCAACGGGCGCCGATTGCGTCGCCGTCGACAATTCTGTCAGCCCCGAATGGGCGGCGGAACATGTGCAGATCTCGGGCCCTGTGCAGGGCAACCTTGCCCCGCATCACATGGTCAGCGGCGGCCAAGAGCTGATCGACGCCACCCGCCGGGTGGTGGATGCGTTCAAGGGCGGACCGCATATCTTCAACCTTGGCCACGGCATAACCCCCGACGCCAACCCAGACAATGTGGCCCTGATGATCGACACCCTGCGCCGCGGGTAGGCCCAAAGCCCCGATAGGGCCGCTTTGGCCAAAAGGGGCATGGCGCGCGGCGTGTGAAGAACGATCAATATTTAGGTCACAGATATTGACACATGCGGCGCATCGTCTGAGTGTCGCCCCGCACAGATGTCAGGAGATTCCCTTGCAGTGGTCTAACGTTCTTGCCAGCCGGTCGAGCCGGATGAAAGCCTCGGAAATCCGCGAACTGCTGAAGCTTCTGGATCAGCCCGACATCATTTCCTTTGCCGGCGGCATTCCCGACCCGGCCTTGTTCCCGGTTGATGCTTTCAAGGAAGCATTTTCCGAAGCCTTGACCACCCAAGCCAAAGCTGCCCTGCAATATTCGGTTTCCGAGGGTTACAAGCCCCTGCGGGACTGGATCGCGGGTGAAATGGCCAAAATCGGCATCCCTTGCGACGCGGGCAATATCCTTATCACCTCAGGATCGCAGCAAGCGCTTGATTATCTTGGAAAGCTGATGCTGTCGCCCAAGGATACCGCGCTTGTTGGCTGGCCGACCTATCTTGGCGCGCTTGGGGCGTTCAACGCCTATGAACCCAATTACGACCGGCTTGACCCAAAGGCGAATCGCACTGGCGCAGATTTTGCCGCAACCGCTGCCGCAGCCGGAGGACGGGTGAAGTTCGCCTATCTGTCGGTTGATTTCGCCAACCCCACGGGCGAGACGATGGACCGTGGCGCGCGCGAGGCGGTGATCGATCTGGCGGATGAGATGGACATCGCCATCATCGAAGACGCCGCTTATCAGACCCTGCGCTTTGACGGTCAGGCCATTCCTCCGATCCTGGCTTTGGAAATCGCCCGCAAGGGCAGCATCGAAGACTGCCGCACATTGTATTGCGGGTCGTTTTCAAAATCACTGGCGCCGGGGTTGCGGGTGGGCTGGATCTGCGCGGCCAAGGAAATCGTTGGCCGTCTTGTGCTGATGAAACAGGCCGCCGATCTGCATTCTTCGACCGCCAATCAGATCGTCACCCATAAGGTGGCCTCGACCATATTCAACGCCCATGTCGCCAAACTGCGCGCCACCTATATGGCGCGGCGCGATCACCTTCTGGCTGCCTTGGCCCGCGAAATGCCAAAAGGCGTGGAATGGACCAAGCCTGAAGGCGGGATGTTCATTTGGCTGACACTGCCCAAAGGCGTGGATGGGGCCGAATTGCTGGCCAAATCGCTGCAAAGCGAACGGGTTGCCTTCGTGCCGGGCCGGGCGTTTTTTGCCGATGGATCGAACGGGAACACGCTGCGACTGTCCTTTTCTTGCGCCAATGAGGCGCAGATTGACGAGGGCATGAAGCGGCTCGGCCGGCTGATCCGGGACAATACGTGATGCATCTGTGGGTGGCGGTGGCGCTGATTGCAGCCGCCGCCCAAACCGCCCGCAATGCCGCCCAATCCAACCTGACGCGCAGCATTGGTACGGTGGGTGCCACTCAGGTGCGTTTCTTGTTCGGGCTGCCCTTTGCTGTCTTGTTTCTCGGCCTTGCCATTCTTGCCACGAACGAGGCTGTCCCGGTCCTGACGGGGCGCAGCTTGGCCTTTACCGCGATGGGGGCCATGGCGCAGATCGGCGCAACGGCGCTGATGCTTATCACCATGAAATCGCAAAGCTTTTCAGTCACAACGGCCTGGCTGAAAACCGAACCTGTCATTGTGGCACTTGGCGCGGCGCTGCTGTTGCGCGACCCGCTGTCCCTGCCCAGCCTGATTGCCATTGCCACCGCCACGGCGGGCGTTCTGGTGATGTCGGTCAAACCCGCCCGCAGCCACGGTGATTGGCTTGCACCGGGGCCGGCGATGACGGGCCTTGCTGCGGCGGCCCTGTTCGGCCTGTCGGCCATCGGGTTTCGCGGCGGGGTGACGGGGCTGGAAAGCGGTGGCTTTCTGATCCGGTCCAGCGCGACGCTGGTCTTGTCGCTGAGCCTGCAAACCGGGGTCTTGCTGGTGTGGATGCTGGCCTTCGACCGCAAGGCTTTGGTCGCCAGTTTCGCCATCTGGCGCGCCTCGTTGGGGGCGGGTTTTCTGGGGGCCTTTGCCTCACAATTCTGGTTTTTGGGCTTTGCCATGACGACCGCGGCAAACGTTCGCACCCTGGCCTTGGCCGAGGTGATCTTTGCCCAACTGGTCGCGCGGGTCTGGTTCGGCCAGAAATTGCCGCTGCGCCAAGGCATTGGCATGGCGCTGATTGTGGTCGGGGTGGGGCTTTTGCTGCAAAGCCAGCGCTAGGGTGTGCGCCCTGTCACAGCAAAGCGCCGCTAGGCTTCGTGCCAGAGCGGCCCCAGCATTGCCGCGAGTGCGGCAAAAGCCTCTTGCCGGCCTTCGCAATGGGCTGCGGCCTTGACCGTCACGGATGTGGCCCAGCCAAAGCGCCCGGCCAAGGCTGATCGCAGGGCAATCTCCAACCCTTTCGGGCCTGCAACCACGCGGTCCAACGCGTCTTCGGCACCAAAGCTTTCGTCGGTTACCTCAAACCAGACCGGCCCCCCACCAATGGGCTGGCGAAACAGCACATAGGCCTCATCCTCGGCCTCGCCCTCGGCAAAGCCGACGAACAAGAACCCTTCTTCATCGTCTTCGACGACCGAGGCATAGGCCGCCTTGATTGCGATTTCAGTCACCGGTCAATACCACTTGGCAATCGGCGGCAGGCTCATCAGCACGGCGTTGGCATCATGACCGGTTTCCAGCCCGAACTTGGTGCCACGGTCGTAGACAAGGTTGTATTCGGCATAAAGCCCACGATGGATAAGCTGCGCTTCGCGGTCAGCGTCAGTCCACGGGGTGGCAAGACGCCGCTCGGTCAGCGGCAAAAAGGCGGGCAAGAACGCAGCCCCCACGTCGCGGGTCAGGGCGAAATCGGCATCCCAATCGCCGGTGTTCAGATCATCATAGAAAATGCCGCCAACACCACGCGCGCGGCCGCGATGGGGCACGAAGAAATACTCATCCGCCCAAGCCTTGAACCGGTCGTAATAGGCCGGGTCATGCGCATCGCAAGCGCGCTTCATCTCGGCGTGGAAATGCGCGGTATCCTCTGGGTATTCAAGGCACGGGTTCAGATCTGACCCGCCGCCAAACCACCAGGCGCCGGGCGTCCAGAACATGCGGGTGTTCATGTGAACGGCGGGAGCATGTGGGTTCACCATATGGGCAACCAGCGAAATGCCGCTGGCCCAAAAGCGTGGGTCATCAGCCATGCCCGGAACACCGCGCGCCGCCATGGCCTTCTGCGCCCGTTCGCCCAAACTACCATGCACTTCGGACCAGTTGACGCCGACCTTTTCGAACACCCGGCCACCGCGCAAAACGCTCATGATGCCGCCCCCGCCATCCTCGGCGCGGGTGGTTGGGCTGACTTCAAAGGTCACAGGCGTTCCGCCCGCTGGAGTGGCGCGAGCCTCCAACTCTTCGAAGGCAGCGACGATCCGGTCGCGCAGGCTGCGAAACCATGTGGCGGCGGCGGTCTTTCTGGCGGTAAAATCGTCGGTCATGGGGGCTCTCTGTGGCGTATCTTGCCCTTGCCTAGCATTCAGCGGCCCAAGGCTCAACGCGGATGATATGGCATAGCGGGGCTTGCGGGGTATAGTTTGGCGCAGAGGTCCCAAAATTGCGAGTCGCGCCGATGAAACGTCTGATCCTGGCCCCGCTCTTGCTGCTGACCGCCTGCGGCACGCCGCAGGAACAATGCATCAGCGCCAATACCCGCGATTTGCAGGTGGTGGACAGGCTGATCCGCGACAGCGAAGCCAATCTTGCGCGCGGCTATGGGTATGAGACCGTGACCGAATACGAAGCGATGTGGATCGATTGCACGCCGCGCCCTACGCAAACCGTGCCGGAACCGGCCAGCCAAATGTGCTTTGATCGCGTACCAGTCAGCGTGCGCAAGGAAGTGGCGCTGGATTTGAACGCCGAAGCCGCCAAGTTGAAAAGTCTTAAGGCCAAGCGCGCCAGCCTTGCCAAGGCGGCCCAAGGCATTGTTGCCGCCTGCAAAGCGAAATTCCCCGAATAGGGCCGCGAATGCGTGGCGCGGTCAGTGGGCCGGGGCCGCGACCACATCCAGCAGGCTGCGCCCACCATCCACCGTCAGCACCTGGCCCGTCAGGAAAGACGAAGCATCCGCAGCCAGATACTGAACCGTCTCGACCAGATCGGTCGCCGGCGCGATGCGGCCCAGCGGGGTTCCCGCCTCGATTTGCACGCGCCAATCGGGGTCTTCCTTCAGCGCGGCCTGCAAACTGCCGGACAAGACCGAACCAAAAGCCACCGCGTTCACCCGGATGCCCTTCGGGGCCAAGGCCACCGCCAAAGACCGCGTCATCTGGTCAACCGCCGCGCAAGCGATGGAATAGCCCAGAAGGCAGTTTTGCGTGCGGGTTGCCGCGATGGACGACAGGTTGATGATGCTGCCGGCCAAGGCTGCCGGGCCTTCGGTCGCGTCTTCGGCGCCCGCCGCGGCTTCGGCCTGTTTCATCATGCGCTTTGCTGTCATCTGGCTTAGCCGCAGGCTGGTCATCAGGTTTTGCTGCAACATCTCTTCGACCGCGTCTTCTTCAACCGTCAAAGGCTCGGACACCCGCATCATGCGGCTGGCGTTTACCAGAATATCAACGCGGTCAAAGGCATCGACCGTGGCCGACAGCAGGTTGGCGATCGTCAGCTTTTGGCGCAGGTCGCCCGCGAACATGCGCACCTTGCCTTCCGAACGCGCCTCGTCGCCGATTTCATCTTCCAGACGGGCTTCGTCCATGTCGGCAAACATCACATTTGCGCCTTTGGCGACAAAGTGGCGGGCAATGGCAAGCCCAATTCCATTTGCAGCGCCGGTGACGATGGCGGTCTTGCCAGAGATCGAAAAGGACATGGGATACCTTCCAGGGGCTTAGCGGGCGCGGATCGGATAGGCCGCGCGGGTCAGGCGAAAGACGGCATCGCCGCCAAGGTCTTCGACCGTTCGGAAAAGCTGTGTCAGGGTGCGATCATAGGGCAGATGGCGGTTTGCCACCAGCCACAGCGTGCCGCTCGGCAAAAGCCCGCGATGCGCGGCACGCAAAAACGCCAGACCCAAATCGGGATCGGCGGCGCGCGTGATGTGAAATGGCGGGTTCATCACCACCGCGTCCCAAGGCCGGGCAGGCTTGAAGGTCGTGGCATCGGCCCAGTGAAATGACGCGCGCGGATCGGGGATATTCAGCCGCGCGCAGTCCAGCGCATCGCGCTCTGCCTCGACCAGATCAACGGATTTCACCGCGTCATGCGCCAGAACCGCGCGGGACAAAAAGCCCCATCCCGCCCCCAGATCGGCGATATGGCCGGACAGTTTCACGGGCAAGGTGGCAGCCAGCAAGACCGATCCGCGATCGGGCCCATCGGCGGAAAAGACACCCGGCAGCGTGGTGAATCCGCCGTCAATCTGGCGTGGCTGCGCGGCCCATCCTGTGGGAACCGTGCCTGCGGTCAGCACGAAGGCCTTGCCATGGGCCTTCGAGATCACCTCGCCATGCGACAGCCCGGCGGCCCGCGCGAGTTTCAAGATTGGCTCCGGCCCATCGGTCTTTTGCCCGTCAATCAAGACCGGCGCACCGGGCGGGACAAGGGTAAAGGCCCGCGCGATCAGTGCCAGCGCTTCGGCCTTGGCGCGCGGCAGGCAGACGATCGCCGCGGCCGCGCGGCCACATTCCATGCGGTAACCCTGGCGCTGGAACTGATCGAAATCGGGCTTGAAGCCTGTCAAGACAACCACCCGCGCCTTTGGCAAGGCGGACAAATCATCCCCCGCCTGCGGCGCAAGCACGGCAATATCCCCCTCAGGGGGCAGAACAAAAGCGCCGCTTTCCAGCGCCATTTCCAATCGGGCTGATCGCATGGGCAACGGCCTTTCGGCCTATTCCTTTTCCATGGTGCATTGCAGCGGATGCTGATGACGGCGGGCGAAATCCATCACCTGGGCCACCTTGGTTTCCGCAATTTCATAGGAAAACACCCCCACAACCGCCAAACCCTTCTTGTGAACGGTCAGCATGATGTCGAAGGATTGGGCGTGGTTCAGCCCAAAGAAGCGTTCAAGGATATGCACGACAAACTCCATCGGAGTGTAGTCGTCGTTCAACAGCATGACCTTGTACATCGGCGGGCGCTGGGTGCGCGTCTTGGTCTTGGTCAGCAAGCCAGAGTCAGGCCCGCCACCTTCGGGTCCGAAGGTGCCGTCCTTGTCAGACAAGATATGGGGCTGCAACGCCAAGGGGGCCTCGTACAGGATTCGGGTTGATGGGTCTTTTGGCGGAATATAGCGATTTTCGGGCTTGCGGAAAGGCCCCCGAACCGGAAAGCCTAACACAAGGGGGTAAACGAGATGCTGACCACCATCGGATTCGATGCCGACGACACGCTTTGGCACAACGAAACCTTCTTTCGCCTGACCCAAGAGCGGTTCACCGAGCTGCTGTGCGATCATTGCGAAGCGGCCCATTTGCAGGACCGGCTCTTGGCGGCCGAACGGCGCAACCTTGGGCATTATGGCTTTGGTGTCAAAGGGTTCACCCTGTCGATGATCGAAACCGCCATCGAGGTAAGCACCGGGCGGGTGCCTGCTGCGGTCATCGGCGAAATCCTTGCCGCCGGGCGCGAGATGCTGGAACACCCGGTTGATCTTTTGCCCCATGCCCATGCGACAGTTGCCGCGCTGGCCGCGCACTACCGCGTGATCCTTGTCACCAAGGGCGATCTTCTGGACCAAGAGCGCAAGTTGGCGCAATCAGGCTTGGGCGATCTGTTCGATGGGGTGGAAATCGTGTCCGACAAGACGCCAAGCATTTACAGCGCCGCCTTTGCCCGCCACGGCACGGGGGCGGACCAAGGGCTGATGGTGGGCAATTCGCTGAAGTCCGACGTGCTGCCGATGTTGGCCGCAGGCGGTTGGGGGGTGCATGTGCCGCATGGCTTGACCTGGGCCCTGGAACAGGCCGATCCGCCACAAGATCACCCCCGGTTTCACGAAATGGCCGATCTGTCGGCCCTGCCTGATCTTGTGGCCAACCTCGCAGCCCCCCACAATAGATAGTGGGGCGCTCTGGGCGTTGCGTGCAAAATGCAACTATGAAGAGTGCGCTGAAACCCATTGAAATAAAGGGGTTTTCTGAGACTCACGGTCATGTTACTCTGGTGTGGATAACAAAAAGTCCCCGACAACAGGGGGCAATGAGGCAGAACATGATCGGCAAGGCCATGACGCTCCGTTTGGGGCAGTGTGTCCGTAATTTTGTTGTTTTGGTTGCACTGACGCTTATCGCGGCCAGCTTTGGCCCGCATGTCGCAGGGGCTGCGCCCTATGCGGCCTATGTCATGGACGCGCGCACGGGCGAAACGCTTTACAGCGAGAATGCCGATACCCGGCTGCACCCGGCTTCGTTGACCAAAATGATGACGCTGTACATCGCCTTTGAGGAAATCGAACGCGGACGGCTTTCGCTGGACACGATGGTGACGGTCTCAAAGAACGCCGCCGCACAGCCGCCATCGCGGCTGGGGCTTAAGGCCGGCCAGAAGATCCAACTGCGCTATCTGATCCGGGCGGCTGCGGTAAAATCGGCCAATGACGCGGCGGCAGCCATCGGCGACCACATCGGTGGCACGACCGAGGCCTTTGCCCTGCGCATGACCAAAACCGCCAAAGCAATCGGCATGAAGAACACCACCTTCAAGAACGCCAACGGCCTTACCGCCAAGGGGCATCTGTCCACCACCCGCGACATGTCCGTGATGGGCCGGCACCTGTTTTATGATTTCCCCCAGTATTACAACATCTTCTCGCGCCGTACCACGGATGCCGGGATTGCCGAGGTGGCCAATACCAACCGCCGGTTCCTTGCCGCCTACAAGGGCGCCGATGGCATCAAGACCGGCTATACCGACGCGGCAGGCTTCAACCTGACCGGCAGCGCCGAACGCGATGGCGTGCGGATCATCGCCACCGTCTTTGGCGGCAAATCCACCGCTGACCGCAATGCCAAGATGGCGGATTTGCTGGATCTGGGCTTTCGCAAGGCCGGCAAGAATGTCGCAGAACAACCGCCGACCAAGGTTGCGCCGGCCGATGATGAAGCGCTGGTCGCCGCCGCTGGCCCGGATGACGCCCTGCCCGAAGTCGAAGGCGGTGCGGCCAAGACCATTCGTCTGCAACTTGCTGTGAAATCCTCGCCCCGTCCCCTGCCCCGCCCCGACAGCGGCGAAGCGGCAGAAGGCATGGTTGCCGCCATGCAAGGCGGCATTGCCGGGGCCCTGGCCGAAGCCACAGCACCGGATGCGCCAGAAGAGGGGCTTGAAAACCAGGCCGTTGCCTTGGCTGACACCCCAGAACCCGCACCAGACGCCATCACGGCGCCTGCCGCAGACAGCGAAGCCACCTTGGCAGAAGCCGCCGCAGAACCCGAAGCTGCCCCCACCGAACTTACGGTCACCGCAGCCCCGGTCAGCGGCACCCAACTTGCCCTTGTGGAAGTTGCCCCGCGCCCGGCCAAGCGCAAGGCGCCCATCTATGACGCCCCGATCGAGGTTAAGCTGGATGCCTCCGAAGTGACCGAAGTGATGACGCTGTCCACCTCGGGCGGGCGGCACTATGGGGTTATGGTCGGCCAATTCTCAAGCCAGGGCGAAGCTGACCGGTTCTTGACAAAGACCGTGCTGGCCGATGGCACGATCTTGGGTCAGGGCCTGCGCAAGGTTACCAAGGGCAAGCGCGGCTATGACGCCAATGTCTTCGGCCTGACCCAGCGCGAGGCCGAATTGGCCTGCTCGCGGTTGCAGGCCAAGGGCGTGCAATGTTTCACCATGGGTGAATAACCCAATGCGCGGCGGGTTCGCCCTTCCTCCGCCGCCACAGGCATGAGCCGCAATTGAAGCCCGCAGCGAACGTTTTGCCATTCGCAGAATATTCTGTTTTGGGCGCAACGATGCCGAACATGCCCGCGAGATGGGCCACGATCCTGATGCCGAGCCGCCGTTTTTCTTTACCAAGCCCGCCGATGCGGTGGTAGAAAGCGGTGCGCGCATTGCCTATCCGCGGGCAACCGCCGATCTGCACCACGTGGCAGAGCTTGTCGTGGCCATCGGCCGCGCGGGGAAAGAGCTTTCGGAACATGAGGCGATGGGCCTGGTCTGGGGCTATGCTGCCGGAAACGATCTGACGCGGCGCGATCTGCAGGCGGCGGCCAAAGCTGCGTGGCGGCCTTGGGACATGTCGAAAGGCTTTGATGCCAGCGCAGTGATGGGCGCAATCCGGCCGGGGGAAGCGGTGCCACAAGGGCGCATCCGCTGCAGCGTGGATGGCTGCATCACCCAAGACGCCGACCTTGCCGAAATGATCTGACCCGTGGCGAGACCTGCACAGTTGAAATCGATGGGCGCGCCCCGGCCTCTGTCACGCGGATATAACCCCGCCCCTCTGCCGGGCTGGGTTGGATCGGCGCACGGTTCAGGGGCGCGGTTCAGGGGCGTGGTTCAGGGGCGTGGTTCAGGGGCGTGGTGCTGCCGCGCGCGCCAGCCTGTCGTTTATGGCACGCCCAAGGCCCGTGTCGGGGATGGGCGCGGCTGAAATGCGGCCCTTTGGGCCTGCCAGTTGGTCCGCCTCGCGCAGCATGTGAAACAGATTGGCCGCCGCTTCTGTCAGATTGCCCGTGGGCGAAAGGTTCAAGGTCGCCGGGCCGGGGCCAAAGCCGATGTGAATCTCGCCAGGTTCAGGTTGGGCATTCAGGCGCAAGGGGGCTGCAGGGGCGTAGTGGCTGGCAAGTTGCCCCGGTGCGGTCAGCTTTTCACCTTTTTGATACAGCGCCACCGGGCCGATAAGGGCCGCAATATCTTCCAGCGCGATGCCGCCGGGGCGCAACAGGGTGGCCGGGCCATCCAGGCCCAGGATGGTCGATTCGACCCCCACCGCGCAGGGGCCTCCATCCACTATGGCCGCGATGCGGCCCGAAAGGCCTTGGGCAACATGGGCGGCACGGGTGGGCGAAACCTTGCCCGACGGGTTGGCCGAGGGGGCCGCAAGCGGGCCACCAAAACTTTGGATCAACGTCTGGGCCACCGGATGGGCAGGGATGCGCAGTGCCACGGTGTCAAGCTCGGCTGTGACAAGGGGCGACAGGCCCGTCGCCATGCGAATGGGCACAACCAGCGTCAACGGTCCCGGCCAAAAGGCTGCGGCCAGCGCCCGGGCGCGGTCGTCAAACTGGCCAAAGGTTTCGGCCATCGCGATATCCGCGCAATGCACGATCAAGGGGTTAAAGCGCGGGCGGCCCTTTGCCTCGTAGATGCCGGCCACCGCAAGGCTATTGCGCGCATCGCCGCCAAGGCCGTAAACCGTCTCGGTGGGAAAGGCCACAAGCCCGCCTGCCCGCAAAATGCCAGCGGCGCGTTCAAGGCCCGGCATGTCGGGCAAAAGGCTTTCGGTATCGGGCATTCGTGACGCAGCGTTGGGGTTGCGGGGGGCAACAAAGGCTCTAGCTTGACCTTGCAGGCCATACCCGGCCAGAAGGCTTTTGCCAAGCAGTGGCCAAAGACAATTGAGGAGCCCGCCATGCCCTATCGCGCCTCACTGACCGATTTGCGTTTCGTGTTGGACCACGTTGTGGGGTTTGCCGAAGTGGCAGGGACCGCGCGGTTTTGCGAAGCCACACCTGAAACGGTAGAGGCGATCTTGTCCGAAGCCGGGCGGCTTTGCGAAGAAACCCTCGCCCCGTTGAACCGCAGTGGCGACAAACACCCCGCACGGTTAGAAAATGGCGTGGTACGCACCTCGCCCGGTTTTGCCGAAGGCTACCGCGCAATCACATCGGGGGGATGGGTTGGCATCGCCGCCGATCCGGCTTTTGGCGGCATGGGTCTGCCGATGGCGCTTGCCACATCGGTCAATGACATGATGGGGTCGGCCTGTCTGGCCTTGCAGCTTAACCCCTTGATGACCCAAGGCCAGATCGAGGCGTTGGAGCATCACGCCTCAGAGGCGATCAAGGCGCTTTACATCCCCAAACTGATCTCGGGCGAATGGTGCGCCACAATGAACCTGACCGAACCGCAGGCAGGTTCGGACGTGGGCGCCTTGCGCAGCAAAGCAGAGCCTTTGGGGGATGGCACCTATGCGATCACCGGGCAGAAGATTTACATCACCTGGGGCGACAATGATTTCACCGAAAACGTGTGCCACCTGGTCTTGGCGCGCCTGCCCGATGGGGCCGAAGGCACCAAAGGCATCAGCCTTTTCATGGTGCCAAAGATCATTCCCGACGCGCAGGGCACCTTAGGCCAGCGCAACAACCTGAAGGTTGTCAGCCTTGAACACAAGCTTGGCCTGCACGGCTCTCCCACCGCTGTGATGCAATATGATGGCGCTCAGGGCTGGCTGGTCGGGGCACCGCACAAGGGCATGGCCGCCATGTTCACCATGATGAACAACGCCCGGCTTGGTGTGGGGGTTCAGGGAATTTCGGTGGCCGAAGCGGCGTTTCAACAGGCCTTGGCCTATGCAATGGACCGCAAGCAGGGCAAGACCCCCTTGGGATCAGGCGCGATCATTGACCATGCCGATGTGCGCCGCATGCTGGCCCAGATGAAGGCCGAGATTTTCGCGGCCCGGTCGATTGCCCTTGCCTGTGCGGTGGCAATCGACATGGGGCGTGCCACCAATGACGCCACTTGGGTCGCAAGGGCGGCATTTCTGACCCCCATCGCCAAGGCCTATGGCACCGATATCGGCAATGAAGTGGCCTATTTGGGCGTGCAGGTTCACGGCGGTATGGGCTTTATCGAGGAAACCGGTGCGGCGCAGTTCACCCGCGATGTGCGGGTCACCGCGATTTATGAAGGCACCAACGGCATTCAGGCAATGGATCTTGTGGGCCGCAAAATGATGGACAGCGGCGAGACCGCCTTCCGGCTGATCGACGAGATCGAGGCCGATGCCGAAGCCGCCCGCGCCGCCTTCCCCGATCTGGCGACGCCGCTGTGGCACGCCGCCGAGGCGCTGCGCGAAGGAACCGAGGGGCTTTTGGCGCAAGCCGCGCAGGACCGCAACGCAGGCGCCGTGCCCTATCTGCGCGCCTTTGCCCGGGTGCTGGGGGGGCATTTCCACCTGAAGGCGGCCTTGGCGGATAGCGCACGCGCCGATCTTGCCCGCTTTTACATTCGCCGCCTATTGCCGGAACATTCCGCTCTTCTGGCCCAGGTTCGCGAAGGGGCAAGCGGCATCTATGCCCTGTCGGCCGAGGCCTTGCAGGCGTGACCATTCTTCATCCGTTCGAAGCCCCACCCGAACATGGCCAAGCGATTGAAGTTGCCGAAGGCATCTTGTGGCTGCGCTTGCCGCTGCCGATGGCGCTGGACCATGTCAACATCTATGCGCTGGCAGATGATGATGGCTGGACGATCATCGACACCGGCATGAACAGCCGCAAAACCCGCGCGATAT
>JAIOXV010000072.1 GCA_021741465.1 Paracoccaceae bacterium | reverse complement strand
AAAATCACGAAATAGGCCGCCACAAATTCGGGCAGGCTGATCGTGGTCAACGTGACGCCGGAAATCAACTTGTCGGGCCAGCGCCCGGCATAGCGCGCAGCAACCACGCCCAAAAGAATAGCCAAAGGCACCGCAATCACAGCCGCACAACCGGCAAGAAACAGCGTATTGCCAAGGCGTTGGCTGATAGATTGGGCAATATCGGCGCCATTGGTCAGGGCCTTACCCAGATCCCCGGTCAAGACGCCACCAAGCCAACTGAAATAGCGCGTCAAAGGCGGCTGATCCAAACCCATTTGCGCGCGCAGGTTTTCAAGTGCCTGAGGTGTGGCCGACTGGCCCAAAATGGCTTGAGCCGTGTCTCCTGGCAGCGCCTCGACGCCCAGAAAGATCACAGCCGAAACCGCGAGAAGCAGCAGGAGGCCCAGCGCAATGCGCTGGACCACCAGTTTCAGGACGGGGTGCACAATATCCCCGCGATCAGGCGTTCAGCCAGCACTTGGTCAGTGCCGTGCCGTTCATCAACGTGCCCTGCGGATCAGAGATCCATCCACCCACTTCAGCGCGCCGGCCTTCGACCCAATCATTGAACATCGGCAAGATCAAACCGCCTTCGTCACGAATGATATGCGCCATTTCCGAGTACGTGCCCTTGCGCTTGGCCAGATCCAACTCGCCACGCGCGGCCAACAGCAATTCGTCGAACTTGGCGTTCTTGAACTTGGTGTCGTTCCATTCCGCCGTCGACAGATAGGCGGTCGTGTACATCTGGTCCTGCACCGGACGGCCACCCCAATACGAGGCGCAGAAGGGCTGAACGTTCCAGACGTTGGACCAGTAGCCGTCATCGGGCTCCAGCTGGATTTGCAGCGGGATGCCTGCTGCATTGGCGGTTGCCGCGAACAGGTTGGCCGCATCGACCGCGCCGGGGAATGCACCCGGTGCTGCGCGCAATACGATGGGCGAGCCATCATGGCCGGACTTCTTGTAATACTCGGCCGCCGCGGCTGCATCGTATTCGCGCTGCGGAATGCTGTCGTCGAACAAAGGATATGCGGCGTTGATCGGGAAGTCGTTGCCGGGCGAACCAAAGCCGCCAAGGATCTTTTCAACC
This sequence comes from Paracoccaceae bacterium, assembly GCA_021741465.1. GTDB lineage: Bacteria > Pseudomonadota > Alphaproteobacteria > Rhodobacterales > Rhodobacteraceae > Tabrizicola_A. The sequence goes on along the minus strand of JAIOXV010000072.1, from coordinate 13,063 downwards.
ATCTCGGCACGGTTGACCGCCAACTTCAACGCCATGCGCAGGTCATTGTTGTCAAAGGGTGCCTTGTCGCAATGCATGATGAACACATAGTGGCCCGGACCGGCCGCGCGTTCGATCGCAACATCTGAGGAACCTGCCAACAGGGTGACGATCTTGGGGTCAACCCGGTTGATGACATGCACCTGACCCGACTGAATGGCCGCCGTACGGGCGGTATCGTCGTTGATGGTCAGAATTTCGACGCTGTCAGCGTGGCCGCGGCTGCTGTCCCAATAGTTCGCAAAGCGCTCAAGTGTAGTGATGACGCCCGGCTCGGTTGCCACGACCTTATAGGCACCCGTGCCATTGCCCGCTGCAGGGGCATCCACGCCGCCGCCGGGCTGAATGTTCAGGTGGTAATCGGCCAACAAGAAGGGCAAGTCGGCCGAGGCCGAGCTTAGCTTCAACGTCACCATGTCGCCTTCGGCGCTCATTTCGCTGATGCCCTGAACAATGCCCAAAGCACCCGACTGTGACTTTTCGTCGGTGTGGCGCTTTAGCGTTGCAACGACGTCATCAGCCGTGACCGTGCCGCCGCCGTGGTATTCCACGCCAGAGCGGATCTTGAACTTCCATTCGGTCGCATCGGCGTTCGAAGATATCTCTTCGGCAATCCGCATCTCGATTGCGCCATTTGCATCAACGTCGACAAGGGTTTCACCCCAAGTGCGGTTGATCATGTAGGGCACGTCAGAGGCGGCCAATGCCGGGTCCAACGAGTTTGTGCTTTCACCGCCTGCAACACCCGCACGCAGCACACCGCCCTTTTTGGGCTCTTCGGCATGGGCAGCCTTGGTGAACAAAGCCCCGGCCAAAGCGGCAGAAACACCCATGGCCGTAGTGCGCCCGACAAATTCACGGCGCGTCATCGCCCCTGTGCGAACACGCGCAATCATCAGATCAAGTTGGTCAGTCATTCTTCTTTTCTCCCCGTTTTTTTATTTAGCCTGCAGGCCACTTTTGCAGCCTGCAGGCATTTGCCTGAGTTGTTAAGTCAAATCAGGTGTTGAGCCAGCATTTTGACAGCGCCTGACCATTCATCAGGGTGCCATAGGGTGTCGGTTTCCAGCCACCCACTTCGGCGCGACGGCCTTCGACCCAATCGTTGAACATCGGGCAGATCAGGCCGCCCTCGTCGCGGACAAGATGCGCCATTTCGGAATACATGCCTTTGCGCTTGGCCTGCTCCAACTCGCCACGGGCCGCAATCAAAAGCTCGTCGAACTTGGCATTCTTGAAGCGGGTATCGTTCCATTCGGCGGTCGAAATATAGGCCGTGGAATACATCTGATCCTGCACCGGACGGCCACCCCAATAAGAGGCGCAGAACGGAGCGACGTTCCAGACGTTCGACCAGTAGCCATCATCAGGCTCCAGCTTGATGGTCAGCGGGATGCCCGCAGCATTGGCCGAGGCTGCAAACAGGTTGGCAGCATCCACAGCGCCCGGGAATGCGCCCGGAGCAACTTGCAGCATGATCGGCGAGCCATCGTGACCGGACTTCTTGTAGGCCTCTGCCGCCGCCGCCGCGTCATATTCACGCTGCGGGATCGTCTCGTCGAACAACGGATAGGCCCCGTTGATCGGGAAATCGTTGCCGCGCGACCCAAAGCCGCCCAGAACCTTGTCCACCAGTTCCTGACGATTGATCGCCAGCTTCAGCGCCATGCGCAGATCGACGTTGTCGAAGGGAGCCGTGTCGCAATGCATGATAAAGACATAGTGGCCGGGGCCGGCGGCGCGCTCGACCACGACTTCGGGTGTTGACTTCAGAAGTTCCACGATTTTGGGGTCAACACGGTCGATGATATGGACCTGGCCCGACTGGATCGCCGCTGTTCGCGCGGTGTCGTCGTTGATGGTCAGAATCTCGACGCTGTCGGCATGGCCAAGCGAAGAATCCCAGTAGTTCGGGTTGCGCTCGAAGGTGGTGATAACGCCTGGCTCGTTTGAGACAACCTTGTAGGCGCCCGTCCCGTTGCCAGCAGCCGGATTGTCCACGCCACCGCCCGGCTGTACGATCAGGTGATAGTCGCCGATCAGATAGGGCAAGTCGGCGTTGGCCGATGCCAGTTTCAGCGTAACCATATCGCCGTCGGCCGACATTTCCGAAATGCCCTGAACAATGCCCAAGGCACCCGATTGCGATTTCTCATCGGTGTGACGCTTCAAGGTCGCGACAACGTCCTCGGCGGTAACCGTGCCGCCGCCGTGGAATTCGACGCCCGAGCGGATCTTGAACTTCCATTCGGTCGCGTCGGCGTTCGAGGAAACCTCTTCGGCCAAGCGCATCTCCAAAGCACCGGTGGCGTCAACGTCCACCAGCGTTTCGCCCCAGGTGCGCAAGATCATGTAAGGAACAGGCGAGGCCGACAGCGCCGGATCCAACGAGTTGGTGCTTTCGCCACCCGTTACGCCCGCACGCAGAACACCGCCCTTTTTGGGCTCTTCGGCATGGGCGGCCTTGGTGAACAAAGCGCCGGCCAAAGCGGCAGAAACACCCATCGCCGTGCTGCGCCCGACAAACTCGCGACGGGTCATTGTGCCTTTGCGAACCCGCGCAATCATATGGTCAAGTGTATCAGACATACATCGTTCTCCCTGCTTTTGGCTCAGCCTAGCCGATGCCTTCTTGTTGATTTGAAATTACTAAACCGAGAAGTACCGGACATGGCAACGATTCTTGCCGCGAGCCCGGGTCAGACAAAATGCCGTGCCACCTCGTCGTCAAACTGCCGCTCGAACACCAATTCATCCCCCTCAAACGCCTGCAAATGCGCCTTCAGGCGCAGGTGGCTGGCGGTTGCGGTCATCTCGGCCCTGACTTGGGTGCGTACACGCCACTCGCCGCGCGACAGGCGTTGTTCCCAGGTATGGACCGCACGGGCCGACAATGGATCCGCCGGATGAATTTCCCAAACCTCTGTCATTGTCTCGCCCGTGCACAGGCCGTGATCCAGATTTTCAGCATCGCCAAGGTCATCCACGATGCGCAGCGCGACCTTGCCGGTGATAAGATCTGTTTCGATCTTGCGGGTCGTATTCCCTGCCCGCAAAACCTTGTGCTTCCATAGGCTTGCATGTTCTGGCGGCGGTGGCGCCCATTCAGCACCCGCGCCTTGGTGTACCGGAAGTTCCAAGGTGCCGGCGCCAAGTGTCAGCCGACCCGCCTCGGGCGAGGGCCAGACAAAAGGCCAATAGCTGTTTGAAAGTGCCAGCCGCAAACGGTGCCCGGGGGCCAAACGATAGGCCATCTGGTCAATGTTGAACACCACCTCAACCTCGGCACCCGGCACCAGGGCCGAGGGTGCTTCACGGCTGTCACGGTGACACAGGTTCATCATGCCATGGGCGATGCGGACTGATGCGCCATCAGGACCAACATCACAAAGCCGTGCCACGACAAAGCCCAAGGGCTTGTCTGACGACAGCCGCAGCGAAAGCCGCGCCGCGCCGACAAGATCAAGCGGGGCCTGCAAAACCGGCCCGTCGAAACAGACAGACTGCGCATCATCCCCGGCCTGATCGCCCGGCATCTCGGCGTTCAGCCCCATCGGAAAGAATTCGCCCGTATGCATACCAAGGTGCTGCGGGGTCGCGATCTCCATCGAAAATGCCGGCCCGGCCTGGGGCTGCATTTGCCCGACAGGCAGCCCGTGGGACGCCCCGGCCGGGGCTTGGGCAAGATGCATGATCTGGCGCTGCACGCGGGGGCTGGGCCAAGCGGTTTCTGCCACCCATTCGCCACCACGATGCTTTGCGCTTGCATCGGGTGGTGCAGACTGCAGCCGGTAAACCCGATAGGCGGGATCATCTTCAGCACCGTTGGCAACGCCCTTCAGCCAGCGGTCCCACCAGCGCAACGCTTCTTGCAAGAACCCAACCCGCGGGCCAGGAACGGCGCTGTGCGGGTATTGGTGGACCCACGGCCCGACAATGCCCTTGACCGGTGCGGGCACGTTGGAAACCAGGGCCGCAACCGTGTTCATATAGTTGTCGGCCCAGCCACCCCAGATCTGCACCGGCACGGTCATGCGGGCGTAATCTTCGCAAACAGAGCCATGTTTCCAATAGCTGTCGCGCGCCTGATGCCGCGCCCAAAGCGGCGCAAGCCAAGGTTCGGCCTCCAGCCGCTGCAGCCAATCACTGCGCCAGTCAGGCCGCAGCGCCGGATCAGCCGGGCGGCTGGAATAAGACAGCATCACCGCCCCCCAGCCAAAGTTTTCGCCCAGCAGACAGCCACCCTTGAAGTGAATGTCATCCGCAAACCGATCGGTCGTCGCGCAGACTGACACCACCGCCTTCAGCGCAGGCGGCTGGCGAAAGGCAGTTTGCAGGCAGTTGAACCCACCCCAGCTTTTCCCCATCATACCGACCGCACCCGAACACCAAGGCTGCGCCGCAAGCCAGGCAATCACCTCTTCGGCGTCGGCCAGTTCTTGTTCGGTATATTCATCGACCATCAGGCCCTGACTGTCGCCACAGCCCCGCATATCCACCCGCACGGCGGCATAGCCATGACCGGCAAAATAGCGATGCATCATTTCATCGCGCGGCAAGGTTCCGTCGCGTTTGCGGTAAGGGATATATTCCAAAATGGCTGGAACTGGTTTGGATTGGGCATCCTCTGGCATCCAGACGCGGGCCGACAGCCTGCAGCCGTCAGACATCACAATCCCCATATCCGCAGTTTCGGCAGTGCGGTGCGGAAAGTCTGTGATGATCGTCACGGTGGTCTCCTGTGCCTGTGGGGCTATGCCCGTTGCCTGACCCGAAACCCCAGGACACAGCCCTAGGATTGGGCACCGAATTGCGCCGAGATCCACGACAAAAAACGGCATCTTTTTGCGCGTTTGCGACAAGAATTACACGGGCGTATAATTGCGGCAATCCCAGATCTTTCCCGCCCACCGATTGGCGCGGAATGGCCAAGAAAGGTCGATCCCACCCTTTGCGCCAATGAGGCGCTGCGCTAGGCTGGACCGAACGCATTTCGGAGCGACCATGTCCAAACCCGACACCACCCGTCCCAATATTCTTATTCTTATGGTCGACCAACTGACCGGAACGCTGTTCGAAGACGGGCCGGCTGCCTTTTTGCACGCCCCGAATTTGCGGCGGCTTGCCGAAAGATCGGTGCGCTTTGCCCAAAGCTATACCGCCTCGCCGCTTTGCGCCCCGGCGCGCGCGGCCTTCATGTCGGGTGCCCTGCCCCGCCGGACTCGCGTTTATGACAATGCGGCCGAGTTCGCCTCCGATATCCCGACCTATGCCCATCACTTGCGCCGGGCGGGCTATTACACCGCGCTTTCGGGCAAGATGCATTTCGTTGGCCCCGACCAGCTGCACGGCTTTGAAGAGCGCCTGACCACCGACATCTACCCCGCCGATTTTGGCTGGACCCCTGATTACCGCAAACCCGGCGAACGTATCGACTGGTGGTATCACAACATGGGGTCGGTTACAGGTGCGGGGGTAGCGGAAATCACCAACCAATTGGAATATGACGATGATGTCTGCCATCAGGCGGTGCAAAAGCTTTATGATCTGTCACGCGGGCTGGATCCGCGCCCGTGGTGCCTGACGGCCAGCTTCACCCACCCCCACGACCCTTTCGTCGCCCGCAAGAAATACTGGGACCTTTACGAAGGCGTGCCCGAACTGGAGCCGCCACCCGCGCTGGCCTATGATGAGATGGACCCCCATTCCAAGCGTCTGATGGATGCCTGTGACTGGCGCGGACTGGACGTGACGCCCGAGCATATCCGCCGCTCTCGGCAGGGCTATTTTGCCAATATTTCCTATATCGATGACAAAATTGGCGAAATACTGGCAGTGCTGGAAGCCAGCCGTCAGGAAGCAATTGTGGTCTTTGTGTCGGATCACGGTGAAATGCTGGGCCGCAAAGGCCTGTGGTTCAAGATGAATTTCTTCGAAGGCGCGGCGCGCGTGCCGATGATGATCGCCGCACCGGGGCTGGCCCCGGCAAATATCACCACGCCGGTTTCAACCATCGATCTGACACCGACACTATGTGATCTGGCCGGCATATCGATGGATGAGGTCATGCCTTGGACCGATGGCGAAAGCCTTGTGCCCTTGGCCAAAGGCATTGAACGCACCAGCCCTGTGGCCATGGAATATGCCGCAGAAGGTACAATTACACCTATGGTGGCGCTTCGGCAGGGCGCTTGGAAATTCATCCATTGCCCGGCAGATCCCGACATGCTGTTCGATGTGGCCAATGATCCCGATGAAACCCGGAACCTTGCAGGTGATCCGCGTGTGGCCGAGGTTTTGGCGCATTTCCAAAGCATGGCCAAAGCCCGCTGGGATCTGCCCGCCTATGATGCCGAAGTGCGCCAAAGCCAGGCCCGCCGCTGGGTGGTTTATGAAGCTCTGCGCAACGGCAGCTATTACCCATGGGACCATCAGCCGCTGCGACTTGCCTCGGAACGCTATATGCGCAACCACATGGACCTGAACGTGCTAGAGGAAAACAAGCGCTTTCCGCGCGGCGAATAACCCGCGAAAGGTTCGGCTGGCAGGCCCTATGCGGTATTCACCAGCATGAAGGCCGCGCGTTGGAAGGTTGCGTTCAACTGGGCGCGAATGCTGTCGTCAACACCGACATCGCCCATCGCGCGGTCCATCACGCCAAGCCAATCTTCGGCATCAGCCCTGCGGATTTCGACATGGGCGTGAATTTCGCGCAGGTTCATATGGCCGTGGCGTTCGTGATAATAGCGCCGCCCGCCCAGAAACCCGCAAAGAAATTCGAACTGGGCCGGGCGGACATGGGACAACCCATGGCCTTGCAAATGCATGTTCATGATCGCCTGCCCCTGGGGCAGGGTTTCGATCAGATCGTAGAAATGGTCCACCAGCATGTGAACCTTTTCCTCGCCGCCAATCTTGTCGATCATCGGCTCCATCATCTGCCCTCAGCTTTGTGGACGGGTCTTTTTCGGGTCATAATGCGACAAGGGGACGATCACGGCCGGAAGCCGCTTTTGCTGCCCATCCAGCTTGCCAACCTCAAGCGCCGTGCCCACCGCCGAATGCGCCAGATCAACCCGCGCAAGCGCGATGTTCTTGCCCAACAAAGGCGACCGCATGGACGACGTCACCACCCCAACCTGCGCCCGCCCGACATGCAGGCAATCGCCATGGCCAACATCGACAGCAGCGTCGATGTCCAGGCCCACGAATTTGTGCAGCGGGTTTTCCTTGCGGCGGATCAGCGCCTCGCGTCCGATGAAATCATCGGTTTTTGACTTGAGCGGCACGGTAAATCCGATGCCGGCTTCGAAAGGATCGGTCTGGTCAGAAAAGTCATAGCCCGCGAAGATCAGCCCGGCCTCGATCCGCACCATGTCCAGCGCGGCAAGGCCCATGGGCTTCAGCCCCAGATCGCCGCCGTTTTCCCAAACGGCGTCATAAACCGCGCTGCCATCCTTGGGGTGGCAGAAGATTTCAAACCCAAGCTCGCCCGTGTAGCCGGTGCGCGATACCACCACAGGCGCGCCTGTCGGCCCCCCAAGGCGGCCCACCGTCAGGCGGAACCAGCCAAGCTCTTCAATGGTGGGCTGATGGGGGGCCGTCCAGACCATCCGCCGCAGAATTTCGCGGCTGTTCGGGCCTTGCACGGCCAGATTATGAAGCTGGTCGGTCGATGACCGCACCATCACCTTCAGACCCAGCTTTTCAGCCTGCTCGCGCAACCAGATGCCAGAGTAATCATCGCCGCCGATCCAGCGGAACTGATCTTTGCCAAGACGGAACACCGTGCCGTCGTCGATCATGCCACCATGTTCATAGCACATGGCCGAATAGACCACTTGCCCCACCGACAGCTTCTTGATGTCGCGCGTCAGCGTCCATTGCAGCAGAGCTTCGGCATCGGGGCCGGTCACTTCAAACTTGCGCAAGGGGGACAGATCCAGCACCACCGCTTTTTCGCGGCAGGCCCAATATTCCTCGATCGCACCGTTTGACGAATAGGTGTTCGGCAACCAATACCCTTTGTATTCGACAAGGTTGCGGGTTTTGGCGGCGATCCGGTCGTGGAAGGCGGTTTCCTTGGTCATCTTCGGCTCTGACTCCGGCGTGGGGCGATAGGCGATGGAACGGCTGAACTTTTCAGCCCCCGAATAGGTGCGAACGTGAATATCGCTGAGATACCAGCCATTGGCGGGTGATGTGTCATCCGGGCAGGCCGAGTTGACACAGACAATGTCCGTAAGCGCGCGCATCAACACATAATCGCCGGGGCGCGACCAAGGTTCATCCGAAATCAGCACGCCATGGGCATCGATATTGGTGTTGAAGAACAGGTTCACCGCCATCCAACCCGGCCGCCCCTCGACGCCGTGTTCGGCCAGTGCACCGTTGAAATTGTCAGAGCAGTTGGCATGGCCGGGATAGCCGATGTCATCATAGTATTTCGACGCGCAAGCCATGGCAAAGGCATCATGGCGGCCGACAGTATCTTGCACCACTTCGACAAGCGGTACCCAGTCCTGATCATAGTATTTCGAATGCAGGCCGGGCATCGAATAGGCGTGGCCCATAAGGGTGCGGCTGGTGGTAACGTCCAGCGCATGCTGGATGCCGCGGTCAAGCTTGCGGGCATCAAAGCACTGAAAATCGGTGCATTGCCGACCTTCGACGTCGATGATCTGAAGATAGTCGCCCGCTTTGACGAAATAGCTTTCGGCCGTGGCCGATTTCACCCGCAAGTCCAAAACCGGGTCAGCCAAAGGGTCGGGCAAGTCAAACTTGCCCATTTCACGGGGTTTGGCGCGTTGCAGATGCAGGGTGATCGGGGTTGCCGTGTCTTGCGCATCCGGGGCCATTGGCAGGCCGGGGGCCGCGAGGATCAGCCAGCCATCATCCAGCACTGCGAACTCGGCGCTTGCACCGGGGGGGGTGTCGGGGGCGAAAAGGCGCAAGGCAGCGGCGCGCGACAGGTCAATGCCCTTGGCCACAATGCCCCGCCGCAAGCGGGCAAGGCCTTCGCCAGCCGCATCGCCCAAGGCAAGCATGGCCTTCAGGCCTTCGGCCCCGGAATTGCTGGCCTGCCCCAAAATGGCCGCGTCAATGCGCCCTGCCGTCGTGGTGGCAACGATTTCGGCAATTTGACCGCCTTCGTCATTGACCACGGTCAACCGGTCGCCCACACCAATGCGCAGCATCAGCGCGCCGCCGCCGGCAACGGCGTGCCGCTCGCGTCCGTGGTGGCGTTCCAGATCCCGCGGCGTCAGAATACGACTGGGCCGTGGCGGGCCGGAAATGACGCTGGGATAGGGGGTGTCTAGCATCGGCGTCCCTTGCAGTAAGTTTTAATGTGGATAAAACTTGTTCATCCAGAAGAATATCAGCGAGGAAAGCATGGCACAAGCGAGACCTTGCAGAAAGCCTGCAAAATGCTGGCACTGATCTGCGGCCTGATGGCGGCCTGCGCTTGGGCGGTGCATGACCTTTTGGTGCGCAAGATCGGGCAAGAGGCGGAAATCCTGCCGATGATGCTGGTGGTGCTGGCATCGGGCTCAGTCGGCCTTGGGCTGCCCGCGCTTGTTTTGGGCGATTGGGGGCAGGTATCGGCCCCGGCTTTGGGCTATGCGGCGGCGGCAGGTTTTGCCTATGTGCTGGGAATGGGCGGGCTTTACCGCGCGTTCAGCCTTGCACCGGTGCGTCTGGTTGCCCCCATCCTTGGGGCCTTTCCGATGATCTCGCTTGGGTTTGCCGCCTTGGGTGGCAAGGCCGTCAGCCTGGCTGAAATTGCCGCGGTCTTGGCGATCGTTGGCGGTATCGCGGTCGTTGCGCTTAGCGCGGAAGGTGGGGACACCCCACTTTCTCCACCACGCCGCAGGGCTGCCATTCTGTGGTCTTTCGCAGGGACAGTCGGCTTTGCCTCGACCTTCTGGTTCGCGCAAGAGGCGGCCCGGCTGGGCGGTGCATTGCCTGCGATGCTGGTGCCGCGGCTTATCGCGCTGGGGCTGGTCTGGGGTGGCTTTGTGCTGATGGCAAGGCCGGTTCGGCCCGCCTTGCGCGAGCTTGGCGGAACGATCTGGGTTCTTGCTGGCATGGGCATGCTGGACGCGTTTGCCATCGCGCTGGTCACGGGATCGGCCAGTTTGGCCAATCCCGAATATGCGGCCATCGCCTCATCACTGTTTGGCATTTTGACGATTCTCTTGGCGTGGCGGTTGCTGGGCGAAAAGGTCACCAGCGTGCAATGGGCCGGCATTGCCATTGTATTCGCAGGCATCGGCGCCTTGTCAGCGCAGGGTTAACCACCAAGTGCACCCTATAGGTCGCGCAGCATGATCTCGCGCGAGGCAGAGGCAAAGTCGCGGCGCATCAACACCCCGGCGATAAGCAGCGACCCTGCGACCAATCCCAGTGGCCCGATCAGCCAGCCCAAGGATCCCAGCGCAAAATAGATAGACCGCAGCCCACGGTTAAAACTTTTTGCCGCCGTGATGTTGATGTCGGCGGCCTGTGCGGCGCGGTGGTTGGCCTCGGGGTGGGCGGGGTCATTCGGCACAGCGGCCATCAGAATGGCGCAATAGCCAAAAAGCCGGTGCGCCCAGACAAATTTCAAAAGCGCATTGGCCAGATAGGCCACCACCAAGGCAACGCGCAGTTGCAGGCCAGCGGTTTCGGTCGGCAAGGTCAGATCGCGCGCAATCGCAAGCAACATCGCCGGATTGCCGATAAGGGCAATTCCGCCGCCAATGGCAATCATCGAGGCGCTTGCAAAAAACGCCGTGCCTTGCCGCAGATTGTCAATCATTGTGGCATCGAAGATTCGGGGCTGGCGGGTGACAAACTCGGCCATCCAGTCACGCCGATACCGCTCCATGATCTTTGAAACCGAGGGCCGCCAGCGGGGCGGATGTTCGATCAACCAGCCAATCGACAGCCACAGCGCAACGGCGATCGCAAGCGCGGTAAGATCGGCCGCGCCAAAGGGACCAAGGGCAAGGGGCGTGTTCATCTTGTCAGTCTAGGCCCGATATGCGCAGTGGAAAAGGGGCCAGTGAGTGCCGCAAAGAATGCGGCCTTGCACAAACGCCAAAATTGGTTATATTTTTTTACCAAAGACAACAAGCACGCGGAGACTGCCCATGGAGATGCCCGCACCCAGCCAAGTGATTCTTGGCAAGAAGCCCGCCATCGTTGCGGCGTTGCGCGATGTATTGCCGGCCGACGCCGTCATCGACGCGCCGGAAGAAACCCGCGCCTATGAATGCGATGCGCTGTCGGCCTATGCCTGCCAGCCACTTGCCGTGGTCTTGCCCCGCACCACGGCCGAGGTCGCTGCGGCGCTTAAGGTCTGCCACAGTCTTGGCGTTCCGGTGGTTCCGCGTGGTTCTGGCACGTCGCTGGCCGGTGGGGCGCTGCCCACGGCCGATTGCGTTGTCTTGGGCATCGGCCGCATGAACCAGGTGCTTGAGACAGACTATGACAACCGCTTCATCCGCGTCGAAGCCGGGCGTACCAATCTGGCGGTGACCGGCGCAGTCGAGGCCGAGGGCTTTTTCTACGCCCCCGACCCATCAAGCCAACTGGCCTGCGCCATTTCCGGAAATGTCGCCATGAATTCAGGCGGCGCGCATTGTCTGAAATATGGGGTGACAACCAACAATCTCTTGGGCGTCACCTTGGTGCAAATGGACGGAACCGTGGTCGAGATCGGCGGCCCCTGGATGGAGGCCGGCGGGCTGGATCTTTTGGGCGTTGTTTGTGGCTCTGAAGGGCAATTGGGTGTCGTCACCGAGGCCACCTTGCGCATCTTGCCCAAACCCGAAGGCGCGCGTCCCGTGCTGGTGGGCTTTGACAGCAATGAAGTGGCAGGCGCCTGCGTTTCCGACATCATCAAGGCAGGCATCTTGCCTGTGGCGATCGAGTTCATGGATCGCCCCTGCATTCGCGCAACCGAGGCCTTTGCCAAGGCAGGCTATCCCGATTGCGAAGCCCTTCTCATCATCGAAGTAGAAGGCAGCCCAGCCGAAATCGACGAGCAACTGGACCGGATCCGGGCAATCGCACTGTCGCATAACCCGGTGGAATTCCGCGAAGCCGCCGATGACGATCAGGCGAAACGCATCTGGCTGGGCCGAAAATCGGCCTTCGGGGCGATGGGGCAGATCAACGATTACATGTGTCTGGATGGTACGATCCCGGTTTCGTCACTGCCTTATGTGCTGCGCCGCATTGGCGAGATGAGCGCGGAATTCGGTCTTGATGTCGGCAATGTGTTTCATGCAGGCGACGGCAACATGCACCCGCTGATCCTTTATAACGCGAACAAACCCGGCGATCTGCAACGGTGCGAAGCGTTTGGCGCCGAGATCTTGAAGCTTTGCGTCGAAGTTGGCGGATGCCTGACAGGAGAACATGGCGTCGGCATCGAAAAGCGCGACCTGATGGCGGTGCAATTCGCCCCTGCGGACCTTGAAGCGCAGATGCGGGTGAAAGATGTGTTCGACCCGAAATGGCTGCTCAACCCCGCCAAGGTGTTTCCGTTGGATGCAACTGCCAGCCGTCGTGCCGGCTGACAGGCCAGAACCCGAGAAGATATTTGTAAAAAGAGGATGGCCATGCAGCCTGCAAGCGAGGCAGAACTCAGTGAGGTGATCCGGGCAGCCCGTGGGCCTTTGGTGCTGCGCGGCGGTGGCACGCGCGGGATCGGGCCGCACTCAGGTGCGCATTTGGAAACCGGTGCTTTGCGCGGCGTGCAACTGTATGAGCCGGGGGCTTTGACCCTGGTGGTGCGGGCAGGCACGCCCTTGGCCGAGGTGGAAATGCTTTTGGCGACCGAACGGCAACGCCTGTCATTTGAGGTACCTGATCTGCGCGCTCTTTTGGGGCGTGAGGGGGTTTCAACGGTTGGCGGCGTTGTGGCGGCAAATGCCAGCGGCCCGCGCCGGGTGCAAAGCGGGGCCTGCCGTGACAGTCTTTTGGGCGTGCGCTTTGTCGATGGCGCGGGCACGGTTGTAAAGAACGGTGGCCG
>JAIOXV010000071.1 GCA_021741465.1 Paracoccaceae bacterium | reverse complement strand
CCGCGCAGGGTTTTGTGGGTGGTGGTGGTCGCCACATGGGCATGCGGGAAGGGGCTGGGGTAAAGCCCGGCCGCAATCAGCCCGGCAAAGTGGGCCATGTCGACCAGAAGATAGGCGCCAACGCTGTCTGCAATCTCGCGCATGCGGGCAAAGTCGATGATGCGCGGAATGGCCGAGCCGCCGGCGATGATGAGCTTGGGCTTGTGCTCGGTGGCGAGGGCGGCAAGCTGGTCATAATCCAGTTGGCTGTCTTGCGGGCGCACGCCGTATTGGATGGCGTTGAACCACTTGCCTGACTGGTTCGGCGCCGCGCCATGGGTCAGGTGACCACCAGCATCAAGGCTCATGCCCAAAATCGTGTCGCCGGGCTGGATCAGCGCCTGAAACACGCCCTGGTTGGCCTGCGACCCCGAGTTGGGCTGCACATTGGCAAAACTGCAGTTGAACAGCTTGCACGCCCGTTCCATCGCCAGAGTTTCCGCGATGTCGACAAATTGGCAGCCGCCGTAATAGCGCTTGCCGGCATAACCTTCGGCGTATTTGTTCGTCATCACCGAACCTTGCGCTTCCATCACCGCACGGCTGACGATGTTTTCCGAGGCAATCAGCTCGATCTCATGGCGCTGACGGCCAAGCTCTTGCGTCACAGCACCGAAAATCTGGGGGTCACGGGTGGAAAGGCTTTCGGTGAAGAAACCGGCTGACACGGACATGGGGGGCTCCTGTGGAATGAGGGTTGCGGCTATCTAGGCCAAAGATAGGTCGCAAGGAAGGGTTGAAAACGACGCCTTCGGGCACTGGCGCGAAAAAAGTTTCCGTTCGGAAATGCGGCCTGACTGCCGCAGTCAGTAATTTCATGGCACAGACGGGGCTTGAGTTTGCAACGCCACCCCGCCAAGGTTGCCAAGCGCAAAGGAAAAAAACCCATGGCCTTCACCCACATCGCCTTTATGGCCAGCCCGGTCCCCGCCGCCCAAGAGGCGCTGGAGGTGCTGACGGGCCTGCACGGCCAATGCCCGCCCTATGCGGCCGATGTGATTGTGGCATTGGGCGGTGACGGGTTCATGTTACAGACCTTGCATGAAACCCAAGGTCTGGGCCTGCCGGTCTATGGCATGAACCGCGGGACGGTCGGGTTTTTGATGAACGAATACACCGACGAAGCTTTGGCCGAGCGGCTGGCCGAGGCCGAAGAGGCGGTCATCAACCCGCTTGCCATGCGCGCGGTCGATGCGTCGGGCACCATCACCCATGCGCTGGCGATCAACGAAGTGTCACTGTTGCGCGCAGGTCCGCAGGCGGCAAAACTGCGGATCCTGATTGATGGCAAGGAGCGCATGTCGGAACTGGTCTGCGACGGCGCGCTTTTGGCAACGCCTGCAGGGTCCACCGCTTACAACTATTCGGCCCACGGCCCGATCCTGCCCATCGGCTCGGACGTGCTGGCCCTTACCGCAATGTCGGCCTTTCGGCCCCGGCGCTGGCGCGGCGCGCTTTTGCCAAAGTCGGCCGTGGTGCGGTTCGAGGTGCTGGAACACGAAAAACGCCCGGTGAGGGCCGATGCCGACAGCCGCCCGGTGCCAGATGTGGTTTCTGTGGAAATCAGGTCAGAACCCGGCGTACGCCACCGCATTCTGTTCGATCCCGGTCACGGGCTGGAAGAGCGGCTGATCGTCGAGCAATTCGTCTAAAGGCTGCGTGCAAGCCTAGGCCAGTTGTTTGGCCACCCACCAGCTTACCGGGATCGCCAGCACAAAACCTGCCGCGGCGGCGATCAGGATCGGGTTCAGCGTGTCATAGCCCGTGGTCAAGGCCACCACCACGCCGATCCCCATCAGGGTGGTCGAGATCATCGAAAACAGCGTCAGCATCAGGCGGGTCATGGGGGCCTCCAAGATTAATGATTTGACCAAGGATTAGCGCAGCCCGCGCCGGGCTGCTTTGATCCGCATCAATATAAATGCATTTTTTAGAATGTGTTTGATGATTTCAGTCTGCGGGGCGCTTCATACGCAGCAAGAGCCCGTCCTTAAGCCAGAACTGGTGCCAAAGCGCGGCCAGAACATGCAGGCCGACCAAGGCCAGAAGGGCCACTTTCATCACCTCATGCGCTTCGGCGGCGGCATCGATGCCACCAAACCACGCGGCAAGCCCCGAAAGTGGCATCAGGATCATCAGCGCATAAAGCCCAATATGGCCCAAATGGGCGGCCCGCTCCAGCGCTGCGGATCCGACCTGTGGGGCGGGCGGCACACCCCGGCTTTGACGCAGCACCAGCCGCCAAAGCGCGAAGATCAGCACCAGAACCCCACCAATCACATGGGCCGGAATCAACCAGTTGAAGGCAGGGATCTGGCCGTCTTCGATCAGGTCCCACGCCTCGGCGATGGGTTCATGCAGCACAAATTGCAGCACGATCAGGACGGTGACGATCCAGTGAAGCCGGATCTGACGGGCAGAGTACCCCTTTGGCGCAGGCATAATCGTTTCCTTGGTGCAAATTGCTTTTGACGAGTTTGGCCACGGCGGGCCTGCTTGGCAAGACCATTGGCCGCCGCGCTAGCCCGCGAAGGTGATGGGCAGCGAGAAACTGTAGCTGGCCTCGTTCAAACCCTTCGGCGCGCGCGGGAAAGGGGCTGCGGATTTGACAGCCTTTAACGCCGCCGCGTCCAGCGCCGGACCGGCACTGCCCACCACGGCAACCGACAAAAGCGCACCCGTGGGCGAAAGTGTCAGCCGCAGTTTTACGGTGCCTGCCCCATTTGTCTGGGCGGCTTTGCGGTTGATGCGCGCGCGCACCTTGCTGCCCCAATCGGCCTTGAGCGTCTTGGCCTGACCGGCGCCGGGTGACGCGCCGGGTGACGCGGATTTTGCGGCCTGCGGCTTTGCCACGGCATCACTTTTGGGCTTGGTTTTCTGGGCCTTAGGCTTTGTCACCTCTGGTGCGACCGCAACTTTTGGCTTTGACGTTTCGGGGGCAGGCTTGGCGACAGCGGCGCGCGGTGCGGCGGCCGGCGCCGGTTCGGGAGCCGAATTCAGCCCCTTTTCTGCCAAGACCGGCGGGGGATCGACAACTGCATCGGCCAAGGGGGCCTCGGCCGGTGCGGGCGCCATCATTGGTGCAGGCTGCGTGGCGGGCATGTCCTGGGCTGTTTCGGGCAAAGGCATCGCGTTGGGCAACGGCAGGCTGTCGGGCAGCGGCAGCATGTCGGGCAGTGTCAGGGCCGCAGACAGATCGACCGCGACATCGGGCTGGGGCGCAGTAAGCGCCATGAACTGCGCCTGCGAAATAAGTTCGACCTGTGCCGTATCCAGATCAGGCGGGGCAAGCGGGCGGGCGGGCGCGGCCAGAACAGCCCAACCCGCGACAAGCCCCAGATGCAAGACTGTCGACACAAGTGCGGCACCACGCGCCATCGATCTTGCCGGTACGGCCATGGCGGTGGGTCGTGGATCCAGGGCCACCTTGGGGGCGCAGCTTGATCCGGCAAGATCGCGCGCGGCAAGAAGGGGCCCGCCCACGGGCGCCGGGTGCGGGGCAACGGCCCGAAGCGGAGCCCTTCCGCCATGCCCCAGACCTGCCTGAACTGGCTGCTGTATGGCACGAACAAAGGGCGGGCTTGCGATCATTGCGCTGGCCTTGAAGGTTTCGAACGAGGGCGAATCGGCTGGCAGGCACCAGCGGCAACGCCAGCGATGGTGTCTTTTGCGGCCTAAGGCTTGTCAATGCAAACGCAGAGCCGACCTTTGCGCCCTTGGTCGCGACACCTTGCGGCCCCTTGGTGCAACGCCCAAAGCCCCGCCGTCACGGTGTCATGCCGCACTCAGAACCACTGGCCCGGTTCCATCAGACCCAGATCCATCAACTGCTGCGAATGCCACTGAAAGCGCACCGAATTGTGCCAGCGGAAATCGTGGATATCGAATTTGGAACCCGCATTGGACCGCAGCGCCTTGGCGGTGCGAAAGCTCATCACGGTGGTGGTTATGTTGTTGTGCCAAGGGCAGGCATAGGTGTTAAGCTCTTCGTCATTCAGGGTAAAATCGGGCCGCAAGACAAGACCAGGCCTGGCCTTGAACAGCGCAATGCGGTCAATCTTGCGGCGGGGTGGCGGGACATGTTCTTCAAACCGCCAGCGCAGGCCGCCAAAGAAATCAAGCTGCCGCTCTTTGGGGTATTTGTGATTGGCCATATCGGGCCTGCCCAGCGCGTAATAGCCAGACCGGTCAAGGTGGGCCTGTTCCAACGAGACGGCATTGGCAAAGCGCCCAAGGTCATCGGCATAAAGGTCGATCACATAAGACAGCATCGCCTCGCGGCGTTCTTCGGCGTGAAAGGCCACAAGTTCGCGCACGTTGCGCGTCTCGCAAAACGGGAAAAACAGGTATTCCGCGTTGTAGCAGTAATAAAGCCAGGTGCCCGGCGCCGCCTCGATCAGGCGGGTGACCGCCTTTGGCACCGCATCTTCGGCGTGCAGATCGTGGCTGATCCAATGGATCTTCGGCTCAAGCGACGCGGGCACGTCGATGCCATCGGGTGCCAGGAAAAGCACCTGCACGAACCCTGCCGCCAGATGATGGCGCAAGGTGGTGTCCACCTCGACCGGGTCTTCGGCAAAGACAATCGCCACCGGCCCCTTGACAAGGGCGGCATTTCCGTCGGTCAGAAACTGGTCAAGCGAAGAATAGCGCATGGGAACCTAACGGTTGCGCACCCGTGACGGAGCGGTATTTGCCAAGATAATTGTTTCCGAAAATTGAACAACGGGACAGGGTTTGCAAGCGATGACTTCGCTAAACTTCGCAACATCGTCGTGAAATGGCCAGCCGCAGGCCAATGGCGCCGTAAGATTTGAAAAACGGAAGGACGCGGGATGACCCATGCAGGAGGATGCCTTTGCGGCGCAGTGCGCTATGTCGCGCGAGGCCCGTTGCGCGACGTGATCTATTGCCACTGCGGCCAATGCCGCCGTCAGACCGGGCTTTATTTTGCGGCGACAGCCGTGGACACATCGGCGTTCACCCTGACCGCCGACACCGCTTTGCGCTGGTTTGCCGCCTCGGATTATGCCGAGCGCGGGTTTTGCGGCACCTGCGGGTCAGTGCTGTTTTGGAAAGCCCATGCTGCCAGCCACATCGCCATTCTTGCCGGCAGCCTTGATGATCCGTCGGGTCTGAAAGCCGCATCTCATATCTGCACCGATGGTCGCCCGACGTTTTACGCGCTGTGCGATGGCCTGCCACAATACCCGCACGCGGCGCCGGGGGTCGATATCGCCTGAGCGATGCGTTGCAAGGCCCTTGGCTTTGGATTATGGGCAAAGCTTGCAATAAGGTGCGGCCATGGCGGACCCAAAGAAGCTGTTTATCAAGACCTATGGCTGTCAGATGAATGTGTATGACAGCGAGCGCATGGCCGAAGCCATGGGCGCGGATGGTTATGTGCTGACGGAAGCGGCCGAAGACGCTGATATGGTTTTGATTAACACCTGCCATATTCGCGAAAAGGCCAGCGAAAAGCTGTTTTCCGATCTTGGCCGCCTGAAGCCGCTGAAACAGGCCAAGCCGGGGTTAAAGATTGGCGTGGCGGGCTGCGTTGCCCAGGCGGAAGGCGACGAGATCTTGCGGCGTATGCCGCTGGTGGATCTGGTGGTTGGCCCGCAGGCCTATCACCGTCTGCCAGAAATGGCGCGGTCAACTGGCCAGCAGGTCGACACGGATTTCCCCGTGGAAATGAAGTTCGACCGCCTGCCAGAGCGCAAAACCCACCGCGGCCCGACAGCCTTTCTGACCGTGCAGGAAGGCTGCGACAAGTTCTGCGCCTTTTGCGTGGTGCCCTATACCCGCGGCGCCGAAGTGTCGCGCCCGGTCGACCGCATCCTGACAGAGGCGCGCGGTCTGGTTGAACGGGGTGTGCGTGACATCACCCTTTTAGGCCAGAACGTGAATGCCTATCACGGCGCGGGACAGAACGGCGACTATGGCTTGGCGCGGCTTTTGCGCGAAATGGCCGGGATCGATGGGTTGGAACGGCTGCGCTACACCACAAGCCACCCCAACGACATGGATGATGACCTTATCGCCGCACATGGCGATCTGCCGCAACTGATGCCCTATCTGCACTTGCCGGTCCAATCGGGCAGCGACCGCATCCTCAAGGCGATGAACCGCAAGCATAGCGCCGCAGACTATCTGCATCTTGTCGAGCGGATCCGCGCAGCACGGCCCGACATCCTGCTGTCGTCTGATTTCATTGTCGGTTTTCCGGGCGAAACCGATGAAGACCATGCCGCAACGCTGGATCTGATCCGCGCCGTGGGCTTTGGGGCGGCCTTCAGCTTTAAATATTCCGCCCGCCCCGGCACGCCTGCCGCTGAAAAACCCGAATTGCCCGAAGACATCACCAACGCCCGGCTTTACGAATTGCAGGCGCTTGTCACCAGCCAGCAGCGCGCCGCGCAAGAGGCGATGGTTGGCCGCGAAGTCGGGGTGCTTTACGAAAAACCTGGGCGCACTGCGGGGCAAATGGTGGGCAAATCAGACCATCTGCATGCGGTGCATGTCGACGATCCGACAGGCAAGGTGGGCGAGTTGGTTCGGGTGCGAATCTCTGCCGCGGTCACGAATTCCCTTGCAGGTGAGCGGCTGAACTAAGCACGGAAATAGCCTCGCTCTGTTTCCTGATCGCAAACGATCTTGCGCCTTTGCCCATGACTTGGCTTGAAAAACCAAAAATTCCTGCGGCAAAGCCAAAAGCTTAACTAAAATCCGCTTTACTTCATGAAACCGAGGGGGCAATCCTCGGGCTATAGTGTGCGTCGGCCCCTGCCAGGGCCGCGAATTTTAAATGGGGGGGCTGCCACGTTGAAACGCATGTCCAAAGCAGTGCTGGGTTTGGTTGCAGGGGCGGCGTTGGCTGTTTCTGGTATTAGTGGTGCTGCGATGGCGCACCCTTCCAAAACCCCGCATGAAGCACATCAAAACATTCAAGGGCCGAAAGTTTCGGGCCAAATTCAGTGGGGCGTCTGGGTCGATGACGACGGATGCATGCACTGGTGGGCCGATGGCGGCCTTGAAGGTTATATGCTGGATCGGGTGAACCCGAAGACCGGCAAGCCGGTTTGCCTGAAGCGCAACACCTGCCTAGTGGAAAATACCGACCAGCTTTTTGCCACCGATAGCCACAAGCTGACGGCAAATGGCCTGCGCCGTCTGGAAGATTTCTTCCGCAGCGCCGGTGCCTTTGGCTATGCGGTCTACGGCCACACCGACAGCCGCGCCTCGGATGAATACAACATGCGCCTGTCGCAGCGCCGCGCCAAGTCTGTGGCCGATGTCGCCCGTGCCATGGGGGCCATGGTCGAACGCGAAATCGGTTTTGGTGAGCGTAATCCAATTGCTTCGAACGCAACGGCTGCAGGCATGCAGAAGAACCGTCGTGTTGAAGTTGTCTGCTACCGGTGGTGATAAAGATGATGAACACAGTTAAAATCGCCGTTGGCCTTATGGCCGCCACCATCGTTTCGGGCTGCATCGAAGGTCTTACCCCCTATAATGGCAATCCTGACACCGTGATCGCCACCGCCTTTGACAAGGGCCGCGACAGCGGGGTTCTGGAAGAAGGCCATGCCGCCATTGCCTATGACCCCGACGGCTGTCAGGGCTGGATCATCGACGATGGCGTCGAAGGCTATTCGGGTCGCCGGTTCGATCCGGTCAGCGGCCTGCCGGTGTGCAACAACCTTTACCCGCCGGGAACCGTTCTGAAAGACTATCAGTCGCAGTCGCAAGGCTTGCGTGATTATGTGCCGGGCTGGGCTCAGCCGAAGCGGCGTCGCGGTTACTAAGGCTTTCGCACCAAAAGAAAATCATGGGGCCATGGCGCAAGCTGTGGCCCTTTGCCTATGCGCGCATCGCGCCGCCCGCTGCAAAATATTGCTACATCTAGTGGAGACGTCACGAAAAAGAGGCATTCGTTGACGAAACTTGGCGCAGTCCTGCGGAATCTGCTTGCTCCAGAACCGAAACCGGAGGACGCTTGGCATGTGTCCTTCTGTTGACCGCAACCCTGACAAGGAGACCCCATTGGGCATCAGCGCGCTGACCCCCCCGACCCGCCCCGAGGATGTTGTCGAAACCATCCTGGAATTTCCTGACAACCGCCTTCTGATCGGCCTTTGTGGTGAGTTTGACCGCAATCTGGCCCAGATCGAACACCAGATGGGCGTGCATGTGCTTCGACGCGGCAACCGGCTTTCGGTGATCGGGGATAAAGAGGCGCGCGAACAGGCGTCGGCGGTGCTGCGCGGGCTTTATGCGCGGCTTGAGGCCGGTCGAGATGTCACGGCAGGCGATATTGATGGGGCCATCCGCATGGGCCGTCCGATGCCCGACACCCCTCGCGCCGACAGCGAACAGATCGAGATGTTTTCCGGCACCGGAATGGAGTTGCGCACCCGCAAAAAGCCGATCCAACCGCGAACCGAGGCGCAGAAAGACTATGTCAACAACCTGTTCGCCAACGAACTTGGCTTTGGCATCGGGCCTGCGGGCACCGGAAAGACCTATCTTGCGGTGGCTGTCGGGGTCACCATGTTCATTTCGGGGGCTGTGGAAAAGATCATCCTGTCCCGTCCGGCGGTAGAAGCGGGCGAGCGGCTGGGCTTTCTGCCTGGCGACATGAAGGAAAAAGTCGATCCTTACATGCAGCCGCTTTATGACGCGCTGAACGATTTCCTGCCCTCCAAGCAGGTGCAGAAGCTGTTGGAAGAAAAGCGCATCGAAATCGCCCCCTTGGCTTTCATGCGCGGGCGCACGCTGGCGAATGCCTTTGTGGTTCTGGACGAAGCCCAGAACGCCACCACCATGCAGATGAAGATGTTCCTGACCCGTTTGGGCGAAGGCAGCCGCATGGTGATCACCGGCGACCGCACGCAGGTTGACTTGCCGCGCGGTGTTGCATCCGGCCTTGCCGATGCCGAGCGCATCTTGAAAGGGGTGAAGGGGGTTTCGTTCAACTACTTCACGTCGAAAGATGTCGTGCGTCATCCGCTGGTGGCGCGGGTGATCGAAGCTTACGAAAAAGACGAATCGCAAGGCTGAACGCTTTGGTTGCGCAAATGCCGCGGGCGCGGTAGGGGCGGGTCATGGAACCGCTTGTCGATATCGTCATCGAAGATGACCGCTGGGAGAGTTTCGGGCTGGAGCCCTTGGCCGACCGCGCCATTCGCGCGGCCCTGGCAGAGCTTGGCCTTCAGGCCGAAGGGTTCACCCTATGCCTGATGGGCTGTGATGATTCCCGTATCCTTGAGCTGAATGGCGATTTCCGCGGCAAGGCGAAACCGACGAATGTGCTCAGCTGGCCTTCGGACGAACGCGGCGCGGAGGGTGACGGTGATACACCTGATCTGCCGGAACCCGGCAACCCGGACGATGCCGAAACGCTGGGGGATATTGCGATTTCCTACGACACTTGCGCCGCCGAGGCTGCCGAAGCGGGCAAACCGATGGTGGATCATGTCACCCATCTGGTCGTGCATGGGCTGTTGCATTTGCTGGGTTATGACCACATCCGCGACGGCGATGCCACGCTGATGGAAGCAATTGAGGTGCGCGCCCTTGCGCGCTTGGGTCTTTCTGACCCATATTCATGATGTCCGGCGCAGAGGCCGGAAGTTTGGGACAAAGGACCAATGGGCAGTAGCAACGACGGGTCTCCTGCGGCGCAAAGCGCGCGGCAAGATGACGAGAGCGACGGAACCGAGCAGGCACCGCGCGGTTTTTTTGGGCGTATTCTTGACGCCTTCAACCCATCAGACAGCCAAAGCGGCGGCCAGGCGACCGACAACGCGCCAGGGGCCACGGCTCTGGGTTCGGGCCAGCTGGGCCTTGCCAACCTGCGCAAGCTGCGGGTTGACGATGTGGCCATTCCCAAGGTCGAAATCGCCGCCGTGCCTTTGGACATCGGCAAGGATGATCTGGTCGAGGCATTTCGCGAACATGGGTTTTCACGCCTGCCGGTTTACAAGGGCACGCTGGACCATCCGCAGGGCCTTGTCCTGCTGAAGGATCTGGCCTTGCAACATGGGTTTGGCGCCGCCGGGCGTTTCAGCCTGAAGCGTTTGTTGCGCCCCGTGCTGTTTGCACCACCTTCAATGCCCGCCGCGACCCTGTTGCAAAAGATGCAGCGCGACCGGGTGCATATGGCCTTGGTGATTGATGAATATGGTGGGGTTGATGGTTTGGTTACCATCGAAGACCTTATTGAAACGGTGATCGGCGAGATTGACGACGAACACGACGAGGTGGAAGGCGCTTTGTGGAAAGAGGAAAAGCCGGGTGTTTTCCTTGCCCAATCCGTCGCCCCCTTGGACGAGTTCGAGGCCGCCATCGGCATGACCCTGCGCGCCGATGAGGACGACGCCGAGATCGACACGCTGGGCGGGTTGGTCTTTGTTCGCACCGGCCGTGTGCCCGCTCGGGGCGAGGTGGTGCCCCATGAAAGCGGCGCCGAGTTCGAGGTGGTCGATGCCGACCCCCGCCGGATCAAACGCCTGCGCGTGCGCCTTCCCGGGGCCGGCAGCGCCAAACCCGCAGAGGCCGCCGAGGCGTGAGGCGCATCTGGCAAAGCCGCCCCAAGGCGCGGATCGCGGCTCTGGCCTTTGTCGCCGGGGCCGCCGCCGCCTTGGGCCATGCGCCGCTTTACCTTTGGCCTTTGACACTTGCCGGGCTGGCCGTGCTTGCGCGCCTTGTCGCAAATACCCCGAAAGGGCCGGGCTGGATCGGGCTTGTGGGTGGCATGGGCTACGGCAGCCTCGCGCTGTCTTGGATCATCGAGCCCTTCCTGATCGAGCCCGATATCTATGGATGGATGGCGCCTTTTGCCGTGTTCTTCATGGCCTTGGGTCTTGGTGTCTTTTGGGCCGTGGCGGCATGGGCGGCGCGTGCGTTGCCTTTTCGTGTGCCCGTCTTCGGCTTTGCACTGACCCTGACTGCGGTCGAATACCTGCGGGGCCATATCCTGACGGGTTTTCCCTGGGCCTTGCCCGGCCATGTCTGGATATCTACCCCCATCGCTCAATTGGGGGCTTGGGTTGGGCCAACGGGTCTGACGCTGCTTTTGCTGCTCGCGGCGGCGGCGCTTGCAAGCGTGCATTGGAAACCGGGCGTGGCGGCTGGGGTTGGCTTGGCGCTGGCCTGGGGGTTTGGCAGCTGGACGCTTGCCCAACCGATGCCCGGCGACCGTGCTGCCACGCTGCGGCTTGTGCAGCCCAACGCCGAACAGGCGCTTAAGTGGAATCCTGACCAAGCCCGCCGTTTTCTGGACCGGCTGCTGACCGCAAGTGCTGCCACGCCGCGCCCTGATCTGGTGCTTTGGCCCGAAACCGCCCTGCCCTATCTTTTGGACCGCCACCCCGAACTGGGGCCGATGATTGCGGCGGCTGGAAAAGGCGCGCCGCTTGCCATTGGGGTGCAGCGCGAAGACGGGGCGCGGTTTTGGAACAGCCTGACAGTGATCGAACCCGATGGCACGGTTGGCCAGCGCTATGACAAGCACCATCTTGTGCCTTTTGGCGAATACATTCCCTTTGGCGATCTGGCCTATCGGCTGTTTGGGATCCGGGCTTTTGCGGCCCAGGCGGGGGCAGGCTATTCCGCAGGCGATGGGCCCAAGTTGATTGACTTTGGCCCAAGCCTTGGTCGCGCCCTGCCGCTGATCTGCTATGAGGCGGTCTTTCCCCAAGATGTGAACGCCGCCCCCGAACGGGCTGATTGGCTGTTGCAAATCACGAATGACGCCTGGTTCGGCACCCTTTCCGGACCGTTTCAACATGCCGATCAGGCGCGCATGCGGGCCATCGAACAAGGATTGCCGCTGATACGGGTGGCCAATACCGGCGTAACGGCAGTCTATGACGCGCGTGGGCGTGTCACGGCATCGCTGTCTTTCGGCACCGAAGGCCATCTTGACGCGGCTTTGCCCTCAGCACTTGGGCCCACAGTGTTTTCCCGACTGGGCGAGTTGCCGGCACTTGTGTTGCTTGCGGGACTCGCCCTAGGGCTGATCCGGCGAAAATCGCCAAAGTATTCTTGACCTTTTCCCGCCAATCGGCGAATCCGGTCAAACAAACTGCCACAACGGCTTCCTGGCGTGGCAGGTTTCTCATAACGGAGCACTTCCATGAGCAGAAAGAACTACGTCTTCACCTCGGAATCCGTGTCCGAGGGGCATCCTGACAAGCTGTGCGACCGGGTTTCGGACGCAGTTCTTGATGCCTTCCTGACCCAAGAGGCCAACGCGCGCGTCGCCTGCGAAACCTTCGCCACCACCGGGCGGGTGATCGTCGGGGGCGAGGTTGGCCTTTCGGACAAGAAAGAGCTGAAGGTCATGAAAGACCGGGTCGAAGACATCGTGCGCGAATGTGTGCGCGACATCGGCTATGAACAGGACGAATTCCACTGGCAGACCCTGAAAGTGCAAAACTTCCTGCACAGCCAATCGGCCCATATCGCCCAAGGCGTTGACCGCGACGGCGCGGGCGATCAGGGGATAATGTTCGGCTATGCCTGCCGCGAAACGCCCGAGTTCATGCCGGCCCCCATCCAGTATTCTCATGCCATCCTGCGCCGCCTTGCCGAAGTGCGCAAATCAGGCAAAGAACCGACGTTGCGCCCCGACGCCAAATCACAGCTTTCCCTGCGCTATGAAGACGGCAAGCCGGTTGAAGTCACCTCGATCGTTCTGTCCACCCAGCACGCGCTGGAAAGCCAGAGTTCGGACGACATCCGCGCCATTGTTGAGCCCTATATCCGCGAAGTGCTGCCATCGGGTTGGATCACCGAACAGACCGAATGGTGGGTCAACCCGACCGGCACCTTCGTGATCGGCGGGCCGGATGGTGACGCCGGACTGACGGGGCGCAAGATCATCGTCGATACCTACGGCGGGGCAGCCCCTCATGGCGGTGGTGCGTTTTCGGGCAAGGACCCAACAAAGGTTGACCGTTCGGCGGCCTATGCCGCGCGCTATCTGGCCAAGAACGTCGTGGCCGCCGGGCTGGCCGAGCGGTGCACCTTGCAGGTCAGCTATGCCATCGGCGTTGCAAAGCCCTTGTCGATCTATGTCGATACCCACGGAACCGGCGAAGTCGAAGCCGAGCGTATCGAAAAAGCCGTGGCCGAATGCATGGACCTGACACCCCGCGGTATCCGCGAGCACCTGCAACTGACGCGCCCGATCTACGCCCGCACCGCCGCCTATGGCCATTTCGGCCGCGCCCCCGAGGCAGACGGCGGTTTCTCGTGGGAAAAAACCGATCTGGTCGAGGCCCTGAAAAAGGCGGGCTAAGCCTTTGGCTTGACCTTCGCGCGACCTTGTCCCAAATGGCCCCGGATCAACTCCGGGGCCATTTTGTCATGTACAATCCTGCTGAACGCCGAAACTTCTATGGCCGTGTCCATGGCAAGACCCTGCGTCAAAGCCAGAAAACCTATCTGGACGAAGACCTTGCACGGCTTTCGCTGGGCGGTGTGACGCTGGAAGACAATCCCGGCCGCACGCCCATTGATCTTGCCCGGTTCCACGGCAAGCCGCTTTGGCTGGAAATCGGCTTTGGCGGCGGAGAACATCTTGTCCATATGGCCGCGCGCTACCCACAGGTCGAGATCATCGGCTGCGAACCCTTCGTCAACGGCATTGCGATGCTTTTGGGCAAGATCCGGCAGGCCGAGGTGACAAACCTTTGCCTTCACCCCGGCGATGTGCGCGATCTGTTCGACGTGCTGGCACCGGCCTGTCTTTCCAAGGTGTTTCTCAATTACCCCGACCTTTGGCACAAGGCCCGCCACCCCCGCCGCCGCTTTGTCACGCAGGAATATCTGCAACCCCTTGCCCGGTGCATGGCCGCCGGGGCCGAGCTTCGGGTGGCAACCGACATTCCCGATTATGTCCGCCAAACGCTGGAAGAAGTGCCGCAAGCGGGCTTTGATCTTGTGCGTCAAACGGGCGCGGGTGCCGCTTGGGAAGATTGGTATTCCACCCGCTATGAACAAAAGGCCCTGCGCGAGGGGCGCGAGCCGCATTACCTGACCTTTTGTCGCCGCGCAGGCCGATCCCGCCCCACGCCCAAGCCCGCGCCCCCCCAATCGCGGCCATTTCCCCTTGGCCCAAAGCCACCCTGCACC
>JAIOXV010000070.1 GCA_021741465.1 Paracoccaceae bacterium | reverse complement strand
TGCCCATCTGCCCCCGCGGATCGCCCAGACCGCTGCGATGATCCAGGGCAAAGTTCACCGGTTGGGCATGCAGCACCTCGCGCCCCTCGCCCAGCGGCCGAACATCGCAGGCGGCCAGAACATGCGAAACATCGTCCTCAGAAACCACCGAGTCCTGCAAATCCCACTCGCCCGCCAAACCATAGCTGCGCGGCTCGGCCCCAGAGAAACAGGCGACCACATGGTCAACCCGCACATTGGCCATTTTCTGCGCCGCTTGCACCGCCGTGCGAATGGCGCGTTCAGTTTCGTTCATCACGGCAATTTCGCCAAACCGCACGCCGCGCGACCGGGTGGTCGCGGCCCCGATCACCCGAAAGCCGACATGGCCCGCCATCGGGCCGACGCCTTCGGTATCGGCGGTGCCGTCAACACCTTCAAAGCGCAGGACAAGGCAGGCTATCTTTGACGTGCCCACATCCAGAATGGCCACCACACCGCGCTGCACGGCGGCCCGGCGCAGGGCGCGCATGGCGCGCTGGGACTGATAAAGATCGGTCATAGGTCGCTCTTCGCTTTCTTTTCATCTTTGGGGATCAGGCCGCGGGCGCGGCGGGTTGTCACAAGGGCATCTTCGCCCAGTCGCAGGACCGGGCGCTTATCTTGCCTCAGGTCAATGGCGACCAGATCGCGGGCCAGAAGGTCATCGCTTTGGTCCAGTGCCAGCAAACGCTCAAGCGCTTGAACCGGGCGGTCGGTCGGCAAAAGGATGCGTTGATTGCGGTCCAGAACAAGGTCCCAGCGCCGCTCACCCACACGCACCAACCCCCGCAGCCGCATGACAAGCGGTCCTGCGGCATCAATCAGGGCCAACGCCTCGGCCGCCACAGTGTCGGCCCCATCTCCGGCGATCACCGGCAGGTCGGGCCGATCGGCGCGGGTGGCCAGACCGGCAACGCGATGGCCCGTGGCATCCAAAAGCGTAAGCCCGCCCTTTTCGCGCCAGATCAGCGCTGGTTCACGCTCGACGATCGCCACCTGCAACACCCCACCCGAGCGGACGGCAAGTTCTGCTTTGGCAACCGCATCAAGCCCTTCGGCCTTTTCCCGCAGCGCGTCCAGATCCAGTTCAAAAGACGATGCCGGCAGAGTCACCGCCATGCGCGCGCGCACCGCATCCGCCAGATCCGGCGAGGCGCCTTCAATCGACAAAAGCGAAACCCGAAATTCGGGCCGCGCCTGAAACTGCTCTTTGATTTGGGCAATGCCGCCCGCAATCGCGGTGCGGCGGCTTTCGCTGGCCATCACAAGCCCCGTGACCGCAGCGATGGCGAAGACAGGCAGGCCCACCCGGAACAAGACGCGGAAAAATGGCGTCAGCCACAGCCGCTGCATCTTGTAGTCCCAATAGCTTGGCGCCGGATCACGGCGACGCGGGGCTTCGGGCGGTTGGCGGCGGTTCAGCGGTTGCATGAGGCGTCCGCGACCATCCAGCGGCACAGTTCAGGAAAAGAGATACCGCATTGACCGGCCTGTTCGGGGGCCAGAGAGGTGGGTGTCATGCCTGGCTGGGTGTTGGTTTCCAAAAGGATCAACCCTTGCAGGCCGCGCGCCTCGTCCCAGCGAAAATCGGTGCGGCTGACGCCCCGGCAGCCCAAGGCGCGATGGGCGCGCAGGGCATAGTCAAGACAGGCCTCTGTAATCTCTTGCGGAATATCGGCAGGCACCACATGGCGCGACCCGCCGGTGGTGTATTTCGCCTCATAGTCATACCAGCCTTCGGTGATGATATCGGTGACACAAAGCGCCCGATCCCCCATCACCGCGGTCGTCAGTTCGCGCCCAGGGGCATAGGTTTCGACCATCACCACTTCGGGCATGGTCTTGGCCAAGCGGGGCGCATTGCTGCCGGGATGCACGATATAGACGCCGACGGATGACCCTTCGTTGTTGGGTTTCACCACATAGGGCGGCGGCAGGACGTGATGGCCCTCAACCTCATCGCGGCAAGCAAGGCGGCTTTGCACTGTGGGAAGGCCGGCGGCGGTGTAAACCTCTTTGGCCTTTTGCTTGTCCATCGCGATGGCCGAGGCAAGAACGCCAGAATGGGTATAGGGGATGCGCAGCCATTCCAGCAGGCCTTGCACACAGCCATCTTCGCCCCAGCGGCCATGCAGCGCATTGAAGGCGACATCAGGTTTGATTTCGGCAAGACGCAAGGGAAGGTCGGGGCCGCAATCGACCTCGACCACCTCATATCCGGCCTCCTGCAGGGCACGGGCGCATTCACGCCCAGATGACAGAGAAACCTCCCGCTCTGCGGAAAGCCCACCCATCAAAACCGCCACCTTGGAGACCATCCGCTCGGATGTTCCCACCATGTCTTTACTGCCTCATCCCGGGGGTTTTCCCCCGTGGTCGTCGTTATTTTCGCAAACTCATTGCGGCGCGCGTTCGCCCACCCGCATGATTTCCCACTCTAGCGTGATACCGCGCTGTTGCAAAACCCTTTTTCGCACTTCTTCGCCCAGATTTTCAAGATCGGCCGCTGTGGCCCCCCCGGCATTGATGAGAAAGTTGGAATGCATCGGGCTCATCTGCGCCCCGCCAAGCGTTGCGCCGCGCATTCCGGCCTCATCTATCAGCTTCCAGGCTTTCAGATCATGCACATCATCGGCCCGGCCCGTGCTGGAAAACCCCGCCGGATTGCGGAAAGTGGACCCTGCGCTGCGGTCCTTGGTGGGTTGGCTGGCGTCGCGCTTGGCGATCTGGTCGGTCATCCGCGCCTCCAGCGCTGCCGGGTCGCCCTTGGCTGCGCGGAACGTGGCCGAAAGGATGACCCACCCTTCGGGAAGCGCAGAAGAACGATAGGCCAGATCAAGATCGCCCGCCGGGATTTCGCGCAGATCGCCCGCACGCGTCACCACCCGCACCGAAACCAGATGATCCGCCACATAGGCCCCATAGCAGCCCGCATTCATCCGCACCGCCCCGCCAATGCTGCCCGGAATGGTGCGCAGAAAGGTCAGATCCAACCCCGCCTCGGCAGCTTTTCGCGCAACATGGGCATCCAGCGCCGCCGCCCCGGCGGTGACGGTTTCGCCCTCGATCACAATGGCATTGAACCCGCGCCCCAGCCGGATCACCACCGCCCGAATGCCGCCATCGCGCACGATCAGGTTCGAGCCGACACCCATGGGAAATACCGCGATGCCCGCGTCCAATGCCGCAAGAAAAGCGGCCAGATCCGTCTCATCAGCCGGCTGAAACAGCCAATCCGCCGGCCCGCCAACGCGCAGCCAGGTCAGGTCGGCCAAAGGCCGCTGCGGGGTAAGCGTGCCGCGCACGGGGGGAAGGGTTTGCGTCATGGCGCCCGTGATAGGAAGTTTCTGCGCGCGGGGCAATATTACCGCCCCGGATTACCGCCCCGAACGCACGCGTTTTGTGACCCAGCGCGAGAGATAAACCAAAGGCCAGCGCAATACCGAGGCCGCGGCAATCACAAAGGCCAGCCCCCAGAACGGCCCGTTCGTCCAGCCCACCCAGATCAGCACAGGCACCCCCGCCGCGATCAGCCGATAGGCGATTGACCAATGATGATCTTTCGACGGCACCATCGCCGCGACATTGGCCACGATCAACCAGATCAGACCGGTGGCGAGGGCAAGGGCATTCATTGCGGCCGCTGTGCCGGATCGCGGCCAAGCGCGCGCAGGGCGAAATAGCGCAAGGGGCGCCGAAACATCGAGATAAAGGCAAAAACCCCGAAGGCAAGCCAGATCCAGCCATGGGTCATGCCGATCCAGATCAGCAAGACTGGCGCGCAAATCAGCAAGCCGAGCCCGGGCACCCTTTGGCGACGCAGTGGCAAAAGGGCGGTCGCGGTGGCCGCCAAAACCCAAAGCGCGCCCAGTACCAGCGGCGTCATGCCACGCCCCTGCTGGGCCGGAATTCGACCGAATTCCGCCGCGATTTTCGGACGCAAATCGGCTGGCTCACGCAGCCTGCCCCATCAACTTTGCGGGCAGCGCATTGGCCCAGGCCGAAATCGTGCCCGCCCCAAGACAGACGACCATATCGCCCGGCCGGGCCTGTTCCTTGACCAGGCGGGCCAAGTCTGCCTCGTCGATCAGAGCGCGGGCATGGCGATGACCATGGGCGATCAGGCCGGCAACCAGATCATCGCGCGACGCCCCCGGGATCGGGTCTTCGCCCGCCGAATAAACCTCGGCGATGGCCACCACATCGGCTTCGTTGAAGCAGGTGCAGAAATCATCGAACAGGCTCGACAGGCGGGTATAGCGGTGCGGCTGATGCACCGCGATGATGCGGCCCTTGGTGGCTTGACGCGCCGCTTTCAACACGGCGGCAATTTCCACCGGGTGGTGGCCATAGTCGTCGATGATGGTCACACCGCCCACTTCGCCCACCCGGGTAAAGCGGCGGTTAACACCCGAGAAGGCCGCCAGCGCTTCGCGGATTTCGTCCTTTTTCATGCCAAGGTGACGGGCCACCGCCACGGCAGAAAGCGCGTTTGACACGTTGTGGTCGCCCGGCATGGGCAGCGCACAATTGTCAATTTTCGAACCTTCTTCTTCGTTTTGAAGCAAAATATCGAAGTGCCCTATGCCATTTTCGAACCTTAGGTTCACAGCTCGTACATCTGCCTGAGCATTAAAGCCAAAGGTCACGACCCGGCGGTCGGTGACCTTGCCGACAAGGGTCTGCACCTCGGGATGATCTGTGCAGCACACCGCAAGACCGTAAAAGGGGATGTTCGAAACGAAATCCAGAAAGCCTTTGCGCAGGGCATCAAAGCTGCCCCAATGTTCCATATGTTCGGGGTCGATGTTGGTGACGATGGCAATCGTGGCAGGCAGGCGGTTGAACGAACCGTCGGATTCGTCGGCTTCGACCACCATCCACTCGCCAGCCCCGGCGCGGGCGTTTGAGCCATAGGCATGAATGACCCCGCCGTTGATAACGGTCGGGTCAAAGCCGCCCTTGTCCAGAAGTGCGGCAACCATGGTCGTGGTCGTGGTTTTGCCATGGGTGCCGGCAATGGCGATGTTGGACCGCAGGCGCATCAACTCGGCCAGCATTTCGGCCCGGCGCACCACCGGCAAATTGCGGCGGCGGGCCTCTTCCAATTCGGGATTGCCCTTCTTGATGGCCGAGGAAATCACCACCACCGAAACCCCGTCTGCGATATTGCTGGCGGCTTGCCCTTCAAAGAAGGTCGCCCCCAGTTTGACAAGCCGGTCGGTGATTTTCGAGGCCTTGGCATCCGATCCCTGCACCCGGTAGCCCAAGGTGATCAGCACTTCGGCAATGCCCGACATGCCGATGCCGCCGATGCCAACAAAATGGATCGGCCCCAGTTCCAGCGGCAGTTTGGTGGCGTTCATCGGTTCAACCTTTCACTGCAAGCGCTTCGACCAGCGCGACAAGACGTTCGGTGGCGTCAGGGCGGCCCTGCCCCAGCGCCGCGCGCGCCATTTCTTCAGCGGCCTGCGGCTGGCCCAGAATGGCCGCCATGTGGTTTGCCAGCGCCGCGGCGTCAAGCGCCTTTTCGGCAATCAGCGCGGCACCGCCAGCTTCAACCAGCCCACGGGCATTGGCGCTTTGATGGTCATCGGTGGCGGCGGCAAAGGGAATAAGGATCGAAGGGCGCCCCACCACGGAAATATCGGCAACCGACGAGGCACCAGACCGGCTTATGACCAGCTGCGCCTCGGACAGGCGGCGGGGTATGTCGGCAAAGAAGGGGGCGACTTCGGCAAGAATGCCAGCCGCGTCATAGGCTGCGACCACCCGGTCAAGATCTTCGGGCCGGGCCTGTTGGGCCACGCGCAGGTGGCGACGCAGGCCTTCGGGCAGGCGGGCAACGGCCTCGGGCACCACGTCGGACAAGATGCGCGCGCCCTGCGATCCACCGATCACCACAAGGCT
This sequence comes from Paracoccaceae bacterium, assembly GCA_021741465.1. Lineage (GTDB taxonomy): Bacteria > Pseudomonadota > Alphaproteobacteria > Rhodobacterales > Rhodobacteraceae > Tabrizicola_A. Next base: position 8,431 of record JAIOXV010000070.1, on the reverse strand, counting down.
CATCGGATAGTCGCCCGGCGCGATATAGCCGGCACCGGCGCGTTCCAACACCGCGGCCCGAACGGGATTTCCTGTATGATCGCCCGTCACGCCATCGGGCAAGGCTGTCGGCCAGGTGCCGCAGGCCACCTTGTGAACGCGGGTCGCGAAAAGTTTGTTCACCCGTCCAAGAACGCCGTTTTGTTCGTGAATCATCCTGGGACGCCGTGTAAGGAACGCCGCACAAAGGGCTGGAATCGTGGGATAACCGCCAAAGCCAACCACCACCGCAGGCCGGTCGGCAAGCATCTTGAAACTGGCGCCCAGAACACCGCAGGCAATCTGGAACGGCACGGCGAGTTTTGCCCAAGCGCCGCCCCGGGCGAAGGTTCCTGAACCGGAAACCACCACCTTCACCGCTTGCGGAAAGCCCCCCGCATAGCGCGCGCCGCGCGCATCGGTCGACAGCTTTACCCGCCAGCCCCGGGCGATCATCGCCTCGGCAAGGGCCTGTGCGGGAAACATGTGCCCCCCGGTTCCCCCTGCTGCAATCAAGAGCAGGGGCGCGGTCATGATCTGCCCCGAAGGATGTCGCTGATATGGCCCTGCGGGCGCGCACGGGTCATCGCCAAGAGCATCCCCACCGTGATGCCCGCTGCAATCACCGATGAGCCGCCATAGCTGACAAAGGGCAAGGTCATTCCCTTGGCCGGCAAAAGCCGCACCGCAACCCCCATGTTGATCATCGCCTGCACCCCGAAGATGCACGCGAGTCCCGTTCCCGCCAGCCGGGTGAAAGGATCACGCTCGCGCGTCAGGCGGTAAAGCGACCGCACGGTGATCGCGCCGTAAAGCGCGATGATGACCAGAACCAGCACCAGACCATATTCTTCGGCCGCGACGGCGATGATGAAATCGGTATGGGCGTCGGGCAGTGTCCATTTGTCCTGCCCTTCCCCCACGCCAACACCGAAGAACCCGCCTTCTTGAATGGCGTTTGTGGCATAGCCAAGCTGGCTGCGCGGATCGATGTCAGATGTAAGAAAGCCGTTGATCCGGCGGGCAAAGTGTTCGGACATGTTATAGGCAGCAAAACCGCCGATCCCGGTCAGCCCCAGAATACCGCCGATCAAGATCATCGGCGCACCGGCCACGAAATAGACCACGCCCCACCCGAACAACACCAGCATAGCCTGCCCAAAATCGGGCTGCATCGCCAAAAAGCCCACGACGATGACCGCGATGCCAAAGGACAGCAGCTTTCCCGGAGGGCCGTTCAGATCTTGGGCAGCGGCCATCAGCCACGCGGTCAGAATGATGAAACCGGGTTTCAGAAACTCGGAAGGCTGGACCGAGGCGAAGCCGAAGGAAAACCAGCGCACCGCGCCCTTGCCAAAATCGGTGCCGAAGATTGGCAACAGCGCAAGCGCGATGAAAGACAGCAAAAACCCGACAACCCCCAAGCGCCGCACCATTTCGGGCGACATCATCGACACGGCCACCATCGCCACCATGGCTGCACCACCAAAAACCGCCTGGCGCTGGACATAGTGGAACGGGTCCAAACCATTGCGTTCGGCCAAGGGGACCGAGGCCGCAAGCCCCAGCAAAAGCCCTATTGCGAACAAGACCAAAATGGCTGTCATCGACCATTTGTCGATTGTGCGCCACCAGCGCGGAATAACCGGCTCTGCCACCCTGCCGGGCATGGAGCCATAGACCATCTCTGTCATGGGAAAACTGCCTGTATCTAGCCTGCTCGAACCGCGTCCGGGTTGATCCCGGATCACAAGGTCAATGTTAGCGAATTGTCGTCAGCAATGCCAGCACAAAGGAAGGCCGGGCAGAGCCTTTGGCAGGCGTTTTGGCCATGGTTTCTTCGATCAGCTGGCTTGATTTCGGATGCCCGGCGCGGGGGGATCGGTGCGGTGAGGTCAGGGGGCACAACGCGGGGCCCCAAACAGTTTTTGACACCCGACTTAGCCAAGCAAGGCGCTGACCCGCGCGGTAAAATCCTCACCACGCTTTTCGAAGTTCGGATATTGGTCGAAACTTGCCGCCGCCGGGGCCAAAAGCACCACCTCGCCCGGCTGGGCGTCCGCAGCAGCGCGCGCGACGGCGCGTTCCATGGTTTCGCAAATCTCATGGTCCAGCCCGCCGATCTGCAGCGCGAAATCCCGCGCAGAATGGCCGATAAGATAGGCTTTCACCACCGAGCCAAGGTGAGGCTCTATCCCGGACAACCCGCCATCCTTGCCCATGCCCCCGACGATCCAACGGATCTTTTGAAAGGCTTGCAAGGCTTTGGATGCCGAATCCACATTGGTGGCCTTGCTGTCATTGATAAAGCGCACGCCAGCCTTTTCGCCCACCAATTGGCTGCGGTGCGGCAGACCCGCAAAGGATTGCAGCGCACCTTCGATCAACTTCGGGGCCAGCCCAAGGCTGCGGCAGGCGGCATAGGCGGCACAAGCGTTTTGGTGGTTATGCGCACCCGGCAGGCCAGAAATCTCACGCAGGTCGATGCTGGCCATCTGCTTGCCCCTGCGCCATTCGGACAAAAACCCCTTGCGGACAAAGACCGACCAGCCGAACCCTTCCAGCTTTTGCCCCGAAGATATGCGGATGACACGGTCATCGCCCGGCCCCATCGCGACCTGATTGGCAAGGTATTGGCCTTCAACCTCATCCACGCCAATCACCGCGCGGTCAGGACCACCTTCGGCAAAAAGCCGACGCTTGGCCGCAAAATACCCGCCCATGCCATTGTGACGATCCAGGTGATCGGGGGACAGATTGGTGAACACCGCCACATCCGGGGTCAAGGCACGTGCAAGCTCGGTCTGATAGGACGACAATTCCAGAACGATCACTTCGCCATCCAGCGGCGGTTCAATCGACAAGACCCCGGTGCCGATATTGCCCGCCATCTGGGTGGGCCGGTCTGCAACCTGCAAGATGTGGTGAATCAAGGCCGTCGTGGTGGATTTCCCGTTGGAACCGGTAACGCAGACCACTTTCGGCGGCGTTTCGAAATCATCCCATTCGCTGCTGCCGAAGGATTGGAAGAAAAGCCCGATGTCATTGTCGACAGGGATCCCCAGTTCAAGCGCAAGGGCGATCACCTTGTTGGGGCTGGGGTAAAGATGCGGGATGCCCGGTGATGTGATAAGGGCCACCACCCCTTCCATCGCGCCATGGCGGGTCAGGTCGGTGCAGACAAAGCCTTCGGCCTCGGCTTTGGCGCGCGCCTCGGGGCTGTCATCCCACAAAAGCGGCTCTGCCGCGCCGGCGCGCAAGGCAGCGGCGGTGGCAAGGCCAGAACGGCCAAGGCCAAGGACGGCCACTTTCTGGCCTGCGTAACCTTTGACGGGCAGCATGTTTTCCTCCGGCTGATGCTTGGCCATGGGGATAAGCCATGGCCTTTGGCAACGAAAGGGGAAACGGAATTCAACGGAAGGTCTGGGCCGATTTCTGGCGTTGAAATCGCCTTAGCGCACCTTCAGCGTGGCAAGACCGATCATCGCCAAGATCAGGCTGATGATCCAGAAGCGGATGACGATCTGCGGTTCAGCCCAGCCCTTTTTCTCAAAATGGTGGTGGATCGGGGCCATCAGGAAGACCCGCTTGCCGGTGCGCTTGTAATAGGCGACCTGAATGATGACCGACAGCGCCTCGACGACAAACAGACCACCGACGATGCCCAAGACAATTTCATGCTTGGTGCAGACCGCGATCGCGCCAAGGGCGCCGCCAAGCGCCAGCGCCCCGGTATCGCCCATGAAAACCGCAGCCGGCGGGGCGTTGTACCACAAAAACCCAAGCCCGGCGCCGAACAGGGCGGCGGTAAAGATCAGCAACTCGCCGGTGCCCGGAACGAAATGCACGCCAAGATATTCCGAAAAATTATAGTTTCCAACGACATAGGCAATAACCCCCAAGGTTGCCCCTGCGATCATCACCGGCATGATGGCAAGACCATCCAGCCCGTCGGTCAGGTTTACGGCATTGGCCGCGCCGACAATGACGAACATCCCAAAGGGCACAAAGAACACCGACATGTTGATAAGCGCGTCTTTGAAGAAGGGCAGCGCCAGTTGGTTGGTCAGCGCCTCGGGGTGAAAGCGCGCGGCGGCATAGCTGGCCAAGGCGGCAATCACCAGCCCGGCCAACATCCGCACCCGGCCTGACACGCCCTTGGTGTTTTGCTTGGTCACCTTGGCATAGTCATCGGCAAAACCGATCAGCCCGAAGGCCAGCGTCACCAGAAGGGTGATCCAGACATAGACATTGTCCAACCTGGCCCAAAGCAGGGTCGAGAAAACCAGCGCCGACAGGATCAGCAGCCCGCCCATGGTGGGGGTGCCCACCTTGGCGAAATGGCTTTCGGGGCCATCATCGCGGATGGGCTGCCCTTTGCCTTGCTTGCGGCGCAGCATGTCGATCAGCGGGCGACCGAAGATAAAACCAAACAGCAGCGCCGTGGCAAAGGCCATGCCCGCGCGGAAGGTGATGTATCGGAAGAGGTTGAAGAAATCTCCGCCATCAGAGAATTCGGTAAGCAAAAACAACATTATGCCTCTCCCTTTGAGGACGCGGGCGCTTGCCCAAGTTTGCGCAAGGCATCCACCACCAAGGAAACCTTGATCCCTTTGGACCCTTTGACCAGAACGATATCGCCCGCATCCACCAAAGACCGGCTGCGCGGCACCAGATCGGCGGCCTGTTCCACCCATTCCCCGCGTTGCGCACGGGGCAAGGCTGCGTGCAGCGCTTTCATGCGGGGGCCGACGCAATGGATCAGGTCAATCGCGGCAAGTCCGGGGGTCTGGGCAATGGCTGCGTGCAGGGCGACTTCGGTCGACCCAAGTTCCAGCATATCGCCCAGCACCGCGATCCGGCGGCCCTTTGCCTTGGACCCGACGCCGTTTTGCGGCACCGCCGCGATCAAGACTTCCAGGCTGGCCGCCATCGAGGCCGGATTGGCGTTGAACGCATCGTCGATCAGGTCAAACGCCGTTTCTTCAACGATGTCGAGAAGGATCTTTTCGCGCGTTCCGCGGCCAGCAGGCGGCCGCCAGCGGCCCAGGTCGGTTATGGCGATCATGGCATCAAGGCCCAGCGCATCGGCCACAGCCAGTGCGCCAAGCCCGTTGGCGGCAAAGTGGCGACCGGGGGACATCACCTTGTAAACAATGGGCTTTCCTGCAACAGAGGCCTGCACGACGGTGTGGGCGTCCCCGATTTGCACCGATGTCAGCCGATAATCGACAGCAGGGGCGGCGCCAAAGGTCGCAACCCGCGCGCCACAGGCTTTGGCCTTGGCCAGCAAGATCGGGCTGACCGGCAGATCGGCGGGCAGAACGGCCACCCCGGCAGGTTCCAGCCCTTCAATGATTGCAGCCTTTTCATGGGCGATGCCGTCAAGGTTTTCAAAGGCTTCCAGATGGGCCGGGGCAACCGTGGTTATCATTACCACATGCGGGCGGGCCAAACGCGAAAGCGGGGCAATTTCGCCCGGATGGTTCATGCCGATTTCGACCACCGCGAAATCGGCGTCCTTGGGCAGGCGGGCCAATGTCAGCGGCACGCCCCAATGGTTGTTATAGCTGGCCTCGGCGGCATGAACTGCCCCCTGCCCGCCCAGAACCACCCGCAGCATTTCCTTGGTCGAGGTCTTGCCGACCGACCCTGTGACCCCAACCACGCGCGCTTGTGACCGCGCCCGCGCCGCCCGGCCCAGATCTTCCAACGCTTCAAGCACATCCGGAACGACCAGCAGCGCCGCGTCAGGCCGAAGCCCTTCGGGCACGTGGCTGACAAGGGCGGCGGGGGCCCCCTTTTCAAGCGCCTGCGCCACAAAATCATGGCCGTCGCGCAGGTCTTTCAATGCCACGAACAGATCGCCCGGCTGCAGGCTGCGGGTGTCAATCGACACGCCCGTCGCCTGCCAATCGCGAGTGGACCGCCCCTGTGTGGCCGCGACCGCTTCGCCCGAGGTCCAAAGCACAGCCATCAGATCACCCCATCCAAAGCGGCCACGGCAATGCTGGCCTGTTCCACATCGTCAAACGGATAGACCTGGCCCTTTATGGTCTGGCCCGTTTCATGGCCCTTGCCCGCAATCAACAGCGCATCCCCCGGACCCAAGGCATCAACGCCCAGAAGGATCGCCTCGGCGCGGTCGCCCACCTCGTTGGCATCGGGGCATGCGGCAAGGATTGCAGCCCGGATCGTCGCAGGATCTTCCGAGCGCGGGTTGTCATCGGTGACGAAAAGCACATCCGCATTGGCACGGGCAGCCGCCCCCATCAACGGCCGCTTGGTGGTGTCACGATCACCGCCTGCGCCAAAGACCACAATGATACGGCCCAGCACATGCGGCCGGAGCGCCTTGAGCGCCGTTTCAATCGCGTCGGGCGTATGGGCATAATCGACGTAAACCGCCGCGCCGTTTTTGCGGGTCGCGGCAAGTTGCATGCGCCCGCGCACGCCCGAAAGCGCGGCCAGCGTGCGGAAAACGTCGCCGGGTGCAGCACCCGCAGCAATGACAAGACCCGCGGCCACAAGCACGTTTTCGGCCTGAAACCCGCCGACGAGGTTCAGGTGAACCTGCTGGGGCTGGCCCTTCCAGTCAAAGCGCAGGTCTTGGCCCGTGGCGTCATAGCGTTGGCCGGTGATCCGCAGATCGGCCAAGGGGTCGCGGCCGATGGCAATGGTTTTCAGACCCCGCGCTTCGGCCAGCGCCAGCATCTCGGCCCCGCCTGCGCCGTTCAGATTGACCACCGCGGTGCCTTCTTCGGGCAAAAGCCGGGTGAAAAGGCCGGCCTTGGCTTCGGCATAGGCCTGCATGGTGTGGTGATAATCCAGATGATCCTGCGTCAGGTTGGTAAAGCCCGCCGAGCTAAGCCGCACCCCATCCATCCGGCGTTGATCCAGCCCGTGGGACGAGGCCTCCATCGCGGCATGGGTCACCCCGGCGGCGGCCGCTTCGGCCAACATCGCGTGCAGGGTGATCGGATCGGGGGTGGTGTGGCTTGACGGGGCTTCCCATGCGCCTTCAACGCCGGTGGTGCCGATATTGATTGCGCCGTGGCCCAGCGCCATCCAGATTTGCCGGGCAAAGGTTGCGACCGAGGTTTTGCCGTTGGTACCGGTTACCGCGACCATAGTTGCGGGCTGCGCGCCAAACCACAGCGCGCTTGCATAGGCCAGCGCCTCGCGCGGGTCATCGGCAACCACCAGCGCTGCGGGGCTGGAGTCAAGCGCCTCGGCCGCAAGTCTTGCCCCTTCGGCATCGGTCAGAATGGCCGCAGCCCCCATGCGCAAGGCGGGGCCGATGAATTCGGCCCCATGCCAGCGCGCACCGGGAAGGGCTGCGAAAAGCATCCCCGGCTTGACAGCACGGCTGTCGACAGTCAGGCCAGAAAGCCGCGGATCAAGGCCGCCGCGCGCGGTCAGCCCCAGTTCCGAAAGATGCTTGCCCGACACCACGCCCACCATGCCAACCCCCAAATCTATTGCTTGACGGCTGTTAGCCCATCAAGAGGTTGCGGTGCAATGGCTGGGCGCATGCCCAGCAAGGGGGCGGTGCGCCGAACAATCTCGGCGGCCACAGGCACGGCCGTCCAGCCGGCGGTGCGCCGCACCTCAGGGCCGGTGCGGTCGACCGGTTCGTCCAAGGTCACGATCAACACATATTTCGGCGCTTCGGCCGGAAAGACCGAGGCAAAGGTGTTGATGACCTTGTCATCATAATAGCCCCCGCCGCGGCGCGGCTTGTCGGCGGTGCCGGTTTTGCCTGCGATGGCGTATTCATCCATCCGGGCCATGGATGCCGTGCCATTGGTGACCACGCGGCGCAACATGGTCACCGAATCCGCCGAGACCTGTTCGGAAACGATGCGCGGGCCAGGCAGTTCGGCTGTGCGGTGCAAAAGCGTTGGCGTGACCTTGGTGCCGCCATTGGCAATGGTGGCATAGGCGGCGGCAAGGTTCATCGGGCTGGACGAAATGCCATGGCCAAAGCTGGCGGTTACGGTCACCACATCGGGCCATTTCTTTGGCACCAGGGGCCGTGCGCCCGGCGCCTCGACAAGTTCGATGGGCGAGGCCTCCAAAAGACCAAGGGATTTCAAAAAGGACTGCTGGCGTTCGGCCCCGATCAGCAGCGCAATATGGCCGGTGCCGATGTTCGAAGACAGTTCGATCACCTCTGTCACAGTCTTGGTGGGGCCGTAATTGTGGTTGTCAAACTCGGAAAACCGTTTTCTGCCGATCTTCAGGCTTTGGGTGTCGATCGGGGTGTCGGGGGTTACAAGGCCAAGCTCCATCGCTTGGGCTGCGGCGAAGATCTTGAAGGTGGATCCCAATTCGTACACCCCTTGCACCGCGCGGTTGAAAAGCGGGCTGTCGCCAGCTTCAGCAGTCGGGTCTGCCAAGGGGTTGGGCC
>JAIOXV010000069.1 GCA_021741465.1 Paracoccaceae bacterium | reverse complement strand
GAATGTTCGAGAAGTGACAGCCTGCACCGCCATTTCGGCCGAAGTCGCGGTGGGAAGGTCGAATTTGTCCAGTTTCTGGCCGCCCAAGGTGGTGAGCCGGGCTTCGAACTCTTGGCCGCGCGGGGTCTTGAAGGTGGCGCCAACGGTCCAGAATTCGCGGGCACGAAAGGCCTCGATCTCCATTTCGCGTTCCACGATCAGACGCAGGCAGACCGATTGCACACGGCCCGCGCTGCGCGCACCGGGCAGCTTGCGCCACAGAACCGGCGACAGGGTGAAGCCGACCAGATAATCCAGCGCCCGCCGAGCCAGATAGGCCTCGACCAAGGGCAGGTCGATTTCGCGCGGTTCCTTCATCGCCTTGGTCACCGCATCTTTGGTGATGGCATTAAAGGTGACGCGCGATACCTTCTTGCCCTTCTTCAGGCTGCTTGCCAGCGCCTCTTTCAGGTGCCACGAAATCGCCTCGCCCTCGCGGTCAGGGTCGGTGGCAAGGATCAGCGTGTCATCGGTTTTCAGGGCTTCGGTGATGGCGCGGATGTGCTTTTTGCTGTCCGCCGCCACTTCCCATGTCATGTCAAACCCGGCGTCGGGATTGACCGAGCCATCCTTGGCCGGAAGATCGCGAACATGGCCATAGCTTGCCAGAACAACAAAATCTGGGCCGAGATATTTGTTGATCGTCTTGGCCTTGGCGGGGGATTCGACGACGACGACGGGCATGGGAATGAACTTTCGGCAAGGCGTTCTGACGGGGCCGCACCATGAAGGCCAAGCGCGAGACTTGTCAACCTGCGAAGCGGCGCGGGGGTTTGGTGCGGGGTAAATAGTCAGGCGCGGCGGGGCGGCAGGATGGGTCAGTCTGTCCGCGACAGCAGGCCGCCCGGCGCGCGGGTGATCTGGCCTTCCAGTTCCAATGACACCAGCGCCGCCGTCATAATCGACGGTGGCAGGGCCAGATCACGGATCAGCTGATCTTCGGCCAGGGGGCTTGGGCCCAGCCGGGCCAGGATCTGGCTATGAAGCTGGGCGATGTCGCCCAAGGGGCGGCGCGGGGCATTGGGGCCGGGCAAGGCTTGCCCTGCCACCCTATCGGGTTCTGCCACAGCGGGCCTGATCTGGTTGGGCCCGGCCTGGTTCGGCGCGGTCTGGTTAGGCGCGGTAAGGTTAGGCGCGGTAAGGTTAGGCGGGGTCAGCCCCAACGCCTCGGCCACATCGGCCGCGTGGCGCACCAGCGTCGCCCCGTCGCGCAGCAGCATGTTGCACCCCGCCGCGCGGGCGTCAAAGGGGTGGCCGGGCACGGCCATCACCTCACGCCCTTGGTCAGCCGCGTCGCGTGCGGTTATCAAACTGCCCGATCGCGCGGCGGCCTCAACCACCACAACCGCGCGGGACAGGCCAGAGATGATACGGTTGCGCAGCGGGAAATGCCGGGTTTGCGGGGCCATTCCCATGGGTTGTTCGGACAAAAGGCAGCCCTTGGCAGCAATTTCTTGGGCAAGTTCGGCGTTCTCGCCGGGGTAGACCACATCCACCCCGCCGGCCATCACCGCCACCGTACCGCTGGGCAAAGCCGCCTCATGCGCAGCGGTGTCGATGCCGCGCGCAAGGCCCGAGACCACCACCTGCCCGCCTGTGCCCAAGCCCTCGGCCAGCCGCCGCGCCATGCGCAGCCCAAGGGATGAGGCATTGCGCGCCCCCACCATCGCGACCATGGACCGCTGCAACAGGCCCAAATCGCCCTTGGCCCAAAGGATCGGCGGCGCATCAGCCAAATCGCGCAGCCCCGCCGGATAGGCCGGGCCGCCCCACAGCAGCAGCCGCGCGCCAAACGTCTGGCCTGCGCGCATTTCGGCCAAAGCCACCTCGGGCGGGCAAACACAATAGTCTTCCAGCCCCGCCGTGCGGGCAATGCCGGGCAATGCCGCCAAAGCCGCCCGCGCCGAGCCGTGTTCTGCCACCAATCGGTGAAAGGTCACCGCCCCGACCCGACGCGAGCGGATCAGCCGCAGCCAATCCACCGGGTCATCATGCTGTGCCGCCTGCTGCGCCGTGCTGGCCATAGAACCCTCGATCAAACCGTTTACGCGCGCCGTTATAGGCGTCGCGACCACTCTGCCCATCAATGGTTAACGGAAAATGAATCGCGATCCCCGCATCCCATGGCGTGACATGCGCCGCGAAGCCGCCTCTGGCCTTATCTTTTCCAAACTGGACTTATCGAAAAGGTCTCACTGCCCATTGAAACACGGGCCAAATTTGATCATTTCCCAATGGAGCAATGCCGCCTCGGTGCAAAAAGGAATGTGACCATGAAAAACGCAGATGTTGCCAAGCGCCGTGATGAGGCGATCTCCCGCGGGGTCGGGATGCAGACGCAGATTTACGTCGACCGCGCGCTGAATTCCGAGGTTTGGGATATCGAGGGCAACCGCTATATCGACTTTGCCGCCGGGATCGCGGTGGTCAACACCGGGCACTGCCACCCCAAGGTGATGGATGCGGTGTCCAAGCAATTGGCGCGGTTCACCCATACCTGCCATCAGGTGCTGCCTTACGAACATTACATCCGTCTTGCCGAACGTCTGAACGCCATCGTTCCAGGCGATTTCCCCAAGAAAACGGTGTTTGTGACCACCGGTGCTGAAGCCGTTGAAAACGCAATCAAAGTGGCGCGTATCGCCACGGGCCGTTCGGCCATCATCGCCTTTGGCGGTGCATTCCATGGCCGTACCTTCATGGGCATGACCCTGACCGGCAAGGTGGAGCCTTACAAAAAGGGCTTCGGCGCGATGATGCCCGATGTCTTCCACGTGCCCTTCCCGCAGGATGTCCACGGCATCTCGACCGCCGATGCGATGGCTGGCCTGACCAAGCTTTTCAAGGCCGATATCGATCCGGGCCGGGTTGCTGCGATCATCTTCGAACCCGTTCAGGGCGAAGGCGGCTTCTACCCCGCGCCGAAAGATCTGGTGAAAGCCATTCGCGCGCTGTGTGACGAACATGGCATCGTGATGATCGCCGATGAGGTGCAGACCGGGTTTGCCCGCACCGGCACCATGTTCGCGATGGAGCAATATGGCGTCGCGGCCGACATCACCACCATGGCCAAGGGTTTGGCCGGTGGCCTGCCGCTGGCCGCACTGACCGGCAAGGCCAGCCTGATGGACGCCGCCCACCCTGGTGGCCTTGGCGGCACCTATGGCGGCAACCCGATCGGGATCGCGGCGGCCAATGCGGTTCTTGACGTGATCGACGAGGAAAAGCTTTGCGCCCGCGCCAATGAGTTGGGCAGCCGCCTGAAGCAAAAGCTTGAATCAATCCGCTCCACCACGCCCGAGATCAGCGACATTCGCGGCCCGGGCTTCATGGTCGCGGTGGAATTTGCCAATCCGGGCAACAAGGAACCCGACGCGGGCTTTACCAACCGCGTCCGGCTTGAAGCGCAAAAGCGCGGGCTTATCCTGCTGACCTGTGGCGTTTACGGCAACGTCGTGCGCTTCCTTGCCCCGATCACCATTCCCGATGCCCATTTCGCAGAAGCGATGGACATTCTGGAAGCCTCGGTCGCGGCGGCCCGTCAGGGCTAAGCATCTGGGCCTGATATCCGGGCTGAGTTTTGTGAAATGAAACCGAAAGGCCCCCGAAGTTTGGGGGCCTTTTCAATTGGGCCAAGCGGCTGCCCTTTGACCCAGTGCTTTGGCCCAGTGCTTTGACCCCACAATCAGGCCCGGCCCCGATCACCCTTGCCCTTCCGCCCCCCCATCCGTTAAGCCGCAAGGCATGGAGCCGATCCGCATTTCTTCTGTGACCCATGCCGTGCCGGGCAAGACCCTGCTGCACGATCTGAACCTGACACTTGGCGAAGGCCGCATCGGGCTGATCGGGCGCAACGGCTCGGGCAAGACCACGCTTTTGCGGCTGATGGCAGGGCTTGTTGCCCCAAGTTCGGGCACCATCCGGCTTGGCGACAGCGATCCTTTTGCCGATCGCAAGGCCGCCTTGGCAAAGGTCGGCATCCTGTTTCAAAACCCTGACCATCAGATCCTGTTTCCCACGGTGCTGGAAGAGCTGTCCTTTGGACTGATCCAACAAGGCCACCCCCGCGCAATGGCCGAAGACGCGGTCCGCGCACGGCTGAAAGCCGAAGGCCGCGCCCATTGGGAAAGCGCGGCCACCCACAGCCTGTCTCAGGGGCAAAAACAATATCTTTGCCTTTTGGCAATTCTGATGATGCAGCCTGACACGCTGCTGCTGGACGAACCCTTCGCAGGGCTGGATCTGCCAACGCAGGCCCGGCTGGAACGGCGCTTGGCAGATCTGCCGCAGCGGCTGGTCACCATCAGCCATGACCCGGCATCTGTGCGCGCCTGCGCCCGGGTGATCTGGCTGGAGGCAGGCAGGCTGCGCATGGACGGGCCGGCGGCACCGGTTATCGCAGCCTTTGAGCAGGAGATGGCGCAGATGGGGGCGGCGGATGCTGACACTGACATCGGCCCATAGCACTTGGGCGCATCGCCTGCCCGCGGGCCCCAAACTTGTGGTGTTGGCGGCGGTTACGGCAGGGTTGTTCGCGCTGCACGCGCTGGTGCCGATGGGGCTTGCCGCCTGTGGGGTTCTGGCGGTGGTCGCCAGCGGCGGGCGGGGCTTTGCCCGCGAAAGCCTTGCGATGCTGCGGCCAGTTTGGCCTTTTGCGGTGATTGTCGGGCTGTGGCATGCATTGACTTGGGATCTGCAGGCGGGGCTTGTCATCCTTTTGCGGATGGGGGCAGCACTTATGGCGGCCAATTTCGTCACCATGACCACCCGGCTTTCCGATATGCTGGCGGTGATCGAGCGCGCTTTTGCCCCTTTGGCCGTCTTTGGGCTGCGGCCACGTGCGCTGGCGCTGGCGCTGGCCTTGGTGCTGCGATTCATTCCGGTGATGGTGCAGCGGTTCGGGGCGATCGGCCTTGCCTTTCGGGCGCGGGGTTCAGCCCGTCCGGGGTGGCGATTGCTGATGCCGACAACCCTTGCAGCACTGGATGATGCGGATCATGTCGCAGATGCCTTGCGCGCCCGGGGTGGTGCGGGTTAAGTGCCGCGCAAGCCGGACCGCTTTGTGCCGGACGGGGGGGGGACGTTTCATGGAACGCAGTCTGACGCATATTGCCCTTTTTGCCGCCTTGATCGCGGTTCTGGGCGTGGTTCCCAAGATCGATCTTGCCTCGGGCGTGCCGATCACGGCCCAATCGCTGGGGGTCATGCTGTGCGGCACGGTTCTGGGCGCGCGGCGCGGGGCGCTGGCTGTTGGCTTGTTTTTGGTTCTTACCCTTGCCGGGCTGCCGCTTTTGGCCGGTGGGCGCGGCGGGCTGGGCGTTTTGGCCGCGCCAACGGTCGGCTATATCATCGGCTTTCCGGTTGCGGCCTTTGTCGCGGGGTGGGTGACCCAGAGCGCGCGCGCGCCAATCGGCGTGGCGGCGGCCCTTGGGGCGGCGCTTGGCGGTATTGTGGTGTTGAACGCGATGGGGGTTTTCGGCATGTCGGTGATGCTGGACAAAACCCTTGGCGAAGCCGCCCTTCTGGCCGCGCCCTATCTGGTGGGTGACAGCATCAAGGCGGTGCTGGCCGGGCTGGTGACCCAAGCCATCGCCCGCGCGCGGCCCGATGCGCTGTTGTCGCGCCAAGCCCCGGAGCCACGCGGCCGCTAATCGCGCGCCACCACCAAAGCCGCACCAATTCCCCCCGCCGCCGCAATGGCGGCAAGGCCAAGGCCCGCGCCAAGCCCGTGGAAAAGCCGCACCGCCAAAATGGCCCCCGAAGCCCCAATCGGATGGCCCCGCGCCAGACTGCCGCCGCCCGGATTGACGATGGCCGGATCAATCTCTGCCCCCGCCACACAGGCCATCGCCTGCACGGCGTAAGCCTCCATCACCTCGGCCATGGCCAGATCGGCGGGGACGGCGCCAGCCTGCGACAGGGCCGCGCCAATGGCGGCGATGGGCGCAAGACCCGGCTCATCGGGGATGCCGCCCAAAGTGGCCCCACCCAAGATGCGCAAGCCACAAGCGCGCTTGGGATGCCGGGCGGCAAAGCGGTCTGAAACCACCAGCACGAAGGCCGCCGCATCGGCCGCCACGGCAGCCGTTGCGTGGCTGACCGTGCCCGAAACCACCGCAGCCCGCGCCGCGACGGCCATGGTCAAGCGCCGCGAAAAGGCATCGCGCGACACCCCGGCCAAGGGCAGGATTTCAGGCCATTCGGCCATGGCAAGCGCCTTGCGGTGGCTTTCCACCGCCCAAGCCGATTGCGCCAGACGCGACAGGCCCAAACGGGTTGCCAGCGCCGCCGCTGCCGCACCCATTTCTGGATCACGCTCGGGCCAGGGGGTGAAGGGGGCTTGGTCATAAGGCATGGGTGCGCCGCCACCGGGCTGGGCCATGGCGCGCGTGGGCCGCTGCGAATAGCTTTCCGCCCCACCCGCCAAAACAACCTCGGCCGCGCCGCTGTCCACCAGCGCCCGCGCAAGCGTAACGGCATCGAGCCCGCCGGCGCATTGCCGATCAAGCGTCAGGCCGGCCACCCGCTGCGGCAGGCCGGCCAAGAGGGCGGCCCTGCGCGCAGGGTTGCCCCCCGCACCAAGGGCGTTGGCCAAGACCAGCTCTTCCACCCTGTCCGGGTCGATTTCGGCATCGGCCAAGACAGCCCGCAAGACCGGGGCCGCGAGATCTTCGATGCGCAAATGGGCAAAGCCGCCCGCGCGGGGGCAAACCGCTGTTCGGCGTGCGGCAAGGATTACCGCCATCCCAGCGCCCTTTCCACCGCCGCAAGATCGGTTTTGCCGGAGGCAAGCATCGGCCAATCCTGCAGCCGGAAAACCGCTTTCGGGGCTTTCAGCGGGCCAAAGGCCAGCCGGGCCGCGGACAAGATATCAGCATCACGCGCGCGCCCTGTCACAACTGCCACCAGATGCACCCCGCGCAACCCGTCAGGGCGCGGCAGGACGGCGGCGCGATCCACCCCGTCCAAACCCATCAGGAAGGTTTCGATTTCCTCGGGGAAGACGTTCTGGTCGGCCACGGTCACCATGCGGCCCGCCCGCCCGGAAAGATACAGAAAGCCCGCCTCCAGCCGCCCCATCTCGCCCACCGAAAGCCAATCCTCGCGCCAGATCGCGCCGCCGGAATCGCCCCCGGCGTAGCCGGTGAAAAGATAGGGGCTGCGCACCCAGATTTCGCCATGATCAACCGCGATCTCGACCCCAGGATAGGCCCGACCGACCGAGCCATCCGGGCAATCGGGGCCAGAGAGGGTGATGAAGCTTGCCTCGGCGGCGCCGTAAAATTCATGCACTATGGCCTGTGGCGCCATGGCGGCCAGCGCAAGGCGCAAGGTGGGGTCCAGCTTGGACCCGCCGACCAAGACCCGGGTCAGGGCCAGTTGCGGCCCGCCCGCTTCGACCATCAGGCGCAACTGGGCGGGCGTGGCATAAAGCAGCTGAACCCGGCGCGCGGCCAGGGTCTGGCGCTGCCGGTCCGGGCGCAGATCATCCAAAAGATGCACCTCTGCGCCCAAGGACATGCCTTCAACCGCCCCATAAAGCGCCAGCGAATGCACCAAACGGCCCAAGACCGCGACCGACACCCCCGGCCCAATGCCGAAAAGCCCGGCATTGGCGGCAAAAGACGCCTGCCAAGAGACAACGCTGCGCAGGATATGGCGCGGCTGGCCTGATGAGCCGGAGGTCAGCGTTTCAAACGCCCCCCCCTTTGCCACCAGCGGCCCTGCGCCACCAATGCGGAACGCCCCACCGAAAGCCCCGGCCAAAGCCAGCGTCGAAGGCCGCTCGGCCAAAAGCCCGCCACGGCCTGCCCGAAAATCCACAGCACCGGAAGCGTCGTAAAGCCGTGCCGCAGCATGCGGTTGAAACCCGGCACCGCTTTGGTCCGGCACGGGGGCGGTCAGACCGCAGGGTTCGGGCCGCGATCCCGGTTCAGGCAACAAGCCCGGCCATCCGCCGCAGGGCCAGAAGATATCCTTCGGTGCCAAAGCCCGCGATCACCCCTTCGGCACGCGCCGAAACATAGGAATGGTGGCGGAAGGCCTCGCGTTTGTGGATGTTGGAGATGTGAACCTCCAGCACCGGCCCTTCAAAGGCGTTCAGCGCATCAAGAATGGCCACCGATGTGTGCGAATAGGCGCCGGGGTTGATAAGGATGCCCGCCGCCGCCATGCGCGCCTCGTGGATCCAATCCACCAGTTCGCCTTCATGGTTTGACTGGCGGCACTCCAGCACCAGCCCCAGATCGCCGGCAAGCCGGTTCAGGGCCGCCTCGACATCGCCAAGCGTCTCGCGCCCGTAGATTTCGGGCTGGCGCAGGCCCAGAAGGTTCAGGTTCGGGCCATTCAGAACGAAGATCGGCTTTGCCACGGGTCGGTTCCTTTGCAGTTCGCGCGAAGTCTAGCCGATAGCGCCGCCCCCGCAAAGCCCCGCAAGTGCTGTCCCAAGCGCCAGAAAAAGCGCCCCCCGCAGCGTGCAGGGGGCGCAAGTAAGATCGCACAGCTTGGGGGGGCTTCGGCAGGGAGACCAGTCGAAGACCAGGGCAATGCCCTCAGGCGACCTTTTCCAAGACGGGTTGGGCAACAATGCCCAGCGCGCGCACCACTTCGCGCGTCAGGTTTGGCCGGTTCAGCGTGTAAAAATGCAAATCCTCTGCCCCGCCCGCAATCAGCCGGTCACATAGCGCGGTGCATTGCGTCAGGGCCAGAAGGTCTTCGCGCCCGTCGCGCGCGGCGGTGGCGAAAGCCTCGTCCAGTTTTGGCGGCACTTTGGCGCCACAGCGTGCAGCAAAGCGTTTGGTCCCGGCCCAGCCCTGAATGGGCAAGATGCCCGGAATGATCGGCACATGAATGCCCGCGGCGACACAATCATCGCGAAAGCGGAAGAATACGTCAGGGTCAAAGAAGAACTGGGTGATGGCCTTGGCCGCACCGGCATCGACCTTGCGCTTCAGCCAGCGCACATCGGCCGTTGGATCGGCGGCATCGGGATGGGGTTCGGGATAGGCCCCAACCGCAATCTCGAATTTGCCGGTTCTGGCCAGCGCGGCCACCAGCTCGACCGAATGCGCGAAACCGTCCTTGTGGGGCACGAATTTCGCCGCACCATTTGGCGCATCCCCCCGCAAGGCCACGATCTGGCGCACGCCCGCGGCGTGGTAGCCCTCGGCAATCGCCAGCGTTTCTGACCGCGTTGCCTCAACACAGGTCAGATGCGCGGCCACGTTCAGCCCGTAATTGCGATGGATGGTGCCCACGGCATCCTGTGTCAGTTTGCGTGTGGTGCCCCCTGCGCCATAGGTGACGCTGACAAATTCCGGCGACATCGGGGCCAGGGCCTGCACCGTCTCGAACAGGTTGAACGAGGCCTCCAGCGATTGCGGCGGAAAAAACTCGAACGAAATACGGGGGCTGGCCATGGGCGTCTCCTTTTCACTTGCCCCTTTGTGCCAGAACGGCAATTGTGACGCCAATTCATAATATTCACGATCATTATGGGGTGAACCTCATGTACATCGAACTTCGCCACCTGCGCACCATTCGCGCCATCCAGCAGGCAGGGGGCCTTGCCCGCGCCGCCGAGATGCTGAACATGACGCAGTCGGCCCTGTCGCATCAGGTGGCGGGGCTGGAAGATCAGGCGGGGATGGAGCTTTTCGTCCGGCGGTCAAAACCGATGCGGCTGTCGGCGGCAGGCCAGCGCATGTTGCGCGCGGCGGAACGAATCTTGCCGGAAATCACCGCATTGGAAGAAGAGTTTCGTGCGCTGCGCTCTGGCAAGACCGGGCGCTTGCACATCGCCATTCAATGCCATGCCTGTTTCGATTGGCTTTTTCCGGTGCTGGAGCTTTTTCGCCATGCCTGGCCCGAAGTTGATGTCGACATCCGCGCCGGGCTGGCGTTTGAGCCCTTCCCGGCCCTGGCGCGTGAAGAGGTGGATCTGGTGATCTCGTCAAACCCCGAACCGCTGCCCGGCCTGACTGCGCATCCGCTTTTCGACTATGCCCCGACCTTCGTCGCCTCGTCGCAAAACCCGCTGGCGGCCAAGGCGATGATCGCGGCAGAAGACCTGCGCGACCAAACGCTCATCACCTATCCGGTGGGCCGCGACAAGTTGGATGTGTTCACCGATCTGCTGACGCCGGCCCGCGTGGAACCTGCCGCGCAGCGCCATGTCGAGTTGACGGCCGTGATCTTGATGCTGATCGGTTCGAACCGGGGCGTGGGGGTGCTGCCCGATTGGGTGATCCGCGAGGTGAAAACCAACCCCGATTACATTACCCGGCCGCTTGCCCCCGGCAACGTCACCCGCCGCCTTTACGCCTGCCTGCGTGAGGAAGATGCCGCGCGGCCCTATATGGCGCATTTTCTGAAACTGGGGCGCAGTGAGCCGGTCAAGCTGCAACGCGGCTAAACCCGCAGGCGCGCAAAGGTCTTGACAGGCCGTCCGGCTCTGTCCCAGCTTTGCCTTCAGGAGTGTGCGACCTGAAGAGGCCTTTATGATCCGGCTTTTTGCCGCTGTGCTGTGTCTGATGCTTGCCGCCCCGGTTTTTGCCGGGGACGGGCAGATCGTTGCGCGGGTGTCGATCTCGGAACAGAAAATCCGCATCTTTCAGGACGGCGCGCATCTTTACACCTGGCCCGTCTCAACCGCCAAAGCCCCGAAAATTACCCCGACCGGCACCTTCACGCCCGAATTCCTGTCCCGCGATCACCGCTCGTCGCGCTATAACAATGCCCCTATGCCCTTTGCGATCTTTTATCGCGGCAACTATGCCATCCACGGCACCGACCAGATCAAGCGGCTTGGCAATCCGGCGTCAAAAGGCTGCGTGCGGCTGCATCCTGACAACGCGCGGGTGCTGTTTACGATGGTGCGCGAGCGCGGGATGCAAAACACCCGCGTCATCATCACGCAATAGCACACCCTGATGGGCGCAGCCCCCCTTCCCTTTCGCCGTCCTTCGGTGTATCCCCCGGCACCTTGAACCGGACCGGAGTTTTCCCATGCAGGGCAGTGCCAACCTCAACCTGATGATCAAGGCCGCGCGGCGCGCTGGCAAATCTCTGGTCAAGGACTTCCGCGAGGTGGAAAACCTGCAAGTTTCAACCAAAGGCCCCGGCGATTTCGTGACAAAAGCCGACCGCGAGGCCGAACGCCTTATCAAGGAAGAACTGATGGGCGCGCGGCCGACCTATGGTTGGCTTGGCGAAGAAACCGGCGGCGAGGACGGGGCCGACCCGACCCGGCGCTGGATTGTCGATCCTTTGGATGGCACCACCAATTTCCTGCACGGCATGCCGCATTGGGCGATCTCCATCGCGCTGGAACACAAAGGGCAAATCACCTCGGCCGTGGTCTATGACCCGGCCAAGGACGAGATGTTCTGGGCCGAAAAGGGCGCGGGCGCCTGGCTGAACGACAATCGCCGGCTGCGGGTCTCGGGGCGGCGCAGCATGAGCGAAGCCGTCTTCGCAACCGGCGTGCCCTTTGGCGCAAAAAAGACCCTTCCTGCCATGCTGGCCGACCTTGCCCGGCTGATGCCAGCTTGCGCCGGGGTTCGGCGCTGGGGCGCGGCCTCGCTTGACCTGGCCTATGTCGCGGCGGGCCGCTACGATGGCTATTGGGAACGTGAACTGCAGCCTTGGGACATCGCGGCGGGGCTTTTGCTGGTGAAAGAGGCCGGCGGCATGGTGGCCCCCTTGCGCGAAGACGACGATATTCTGGGCAAAGGCGCGATCTTGTGCGCCAATGACCCGTTGTTCGAAGGCTTTGCCAAGGTGATCCGCAACACCTGAAGGTGCTGCCAAATTTCTGACCCGAAATTTCAGCCGAGTTTGCAGAACTGCGCGGCGATTTTTCGGCGAAAAATCGGTTATCGATCGCTGGGGTGGTTTACCCCGTCAACCCATGGCACCTGCCCCAGATCGCGCGGATTTATCCCATCCAGAATGGCGACATTTACCCCAAATTCATTCGGGTTGGAGCGGCGCTGGTGGTGGGTGTAAATGCCACAAGTCTTGCAAAACCAATGCTTGGCCGTCTGGGTGCCGAATTGATACAGCGTCAGGTTTTCAGCGCCTTGCACCAAGGTTACACCTGACAAGGGGGCGGATACAGCGATTGCCCCACGTCTGCGGCAAAAACTGCAATCGCAACGCCGGGCGGTGAAAAGCCCGTCAGATAGCGTAACCTCCAGCACCACCGCCCCACAATGACACTGCCCCCTCATCGCCGCCGCACCCGCGGGATCGAGGATGTCGACAGTTTGTATGCGGCGGGTGGGTTCTGGGGGTGGCCTTTGGTGCGCTGCCAATAGGCCTTCCCGCCCCGGCGCAACAGCGCCGCCAGCGCCAGAACCAAGCCGCCCGCAAAGCCGCCCGCATGGGCCCAATAGGCCACGCCCCCCATCTCGCCCGGCACCGAAAGGCCGCTGAACACCTGCACGCCGAACCAAACGCTCAGCACAATCCAGGCTGGAATGGCGAAGATACGGAAAAAGATGACGAAGATGAACAAGACATCGACGCGCGCCTTGGGAAAGAGCAGCAGATACCCCCCCATCACCCCCGCGATTGCCCCCGAGGCCCCAACCATCGGAACCGGCGAAAACGGGTCCATCGCCACTTGGGCGAAGGCCGCGGCAAGACCTGACAGCAGATAGAACAGGAAAAACCCGCCATGGCCCATCTCATCTTCAAGATTGTCGCCAAAAATCCACAAAAACAGCATGTTGCCCAAGATATGCATCCAGCCCCCATGCAGGAACATCGATGTCAGCAGGGTCACACCGCCCTGTCCCTGCGACAGCTTTGCCGGCACAAGGCCCCAGGCGTGGAAGAACTGACCCAGCTGCGCCTCGTTGGTCAGGGACGACCAATAGGCCACAAAGACCACCGCATTGATCGCGATGAGGGCAAAGGTCACAAAGGGTTTGCGCCCCGAGGGGTTGTGATCGCGGATCGGAAACATGGGTGAAGATGTTCCGATTGCGGCTAGGGCGTCAAGGGCAGATGGGCCCGTCAAGGGCAGATGGGCCCGAAGGGGGTCTTGCCCCCCTCGGTTCCGTTCGCCGCGCAGGCGCGTCTAGCTTTGCGACACTTCGGCCAGAAGCTGGGCATTTCCGCCCGAGGCGGTGGTGTCAATGCAGACATGGCGTTCAAGAAGCGCGTGGCCTGCATCCGGCAAGCCACCGATCAGGGGCAGGATTGGCCCCTTGCGGTCGGCCAGCGCGCGTGCGCGTTCACGCGCCCCGGTCTCATCCCCCCACCAGATCGCGCCGGAAAAGCCGGGCAGGCGCGACAGGGCCATGGGGGGCAGGCCCGGGGCCTCCACCGCGTGGCCGCCAAGCGCGCGAACGGCTTCGGCCTGGGCAAGGGCCGCACCGGCAGAGGGGCCGAGGCAAAGGATCGGGTCGCGGGGCACAAGGCTGAGCTTGTTGGATTCCCCCGTTGGCCCCGGCAACACCAGTTCGCGCGTGCTGCGGGCGAGCTTGGCATCCAGACGCAGGGCGGCAGCGACCTCGGCTTCGGTCACCGCGCGGGTATCGGGGCCAGCCTCAGGCGTTGCCGGTTTGGTAAAGCGCACAAGGTATTCTGGGCCGCCCGCCTTGGGCCCGGTGCCGGAAAGCCCCTCACCGCCAAAGGGTTGGCTTCCAACAACCGCGCCGATCTGGTTGCGGTTGACATAGGTGTTGCCGACCTCAAGCGCATCGACCACGGCCTGAACCCGATCGTCAATCCGGGTGTGCAGACCAAAGGTGAGCCCATAGCCGGTTGCGTTCACCGCGCGCACCACCTTGTCAATCTCGCCCGCCTTGAAGGTGGCGACATGCAAAACCGGCCCGAAAATCTCGCGTTTCATGTCTTCGATGCCCGTCACGCGGATCACAGTCGGGGCGATGAAGGTGCCAAGCTTCGGGCTGGCCATCTCTTTGAGCACCCGCCCCTCGGCACGGGCGGCGGCGACATAGGCGGCAATTGACTGGTGGGCTTCGCTGTCGATCACCGGGCCGACATCGGTGACAAGGGCTGCAGGATCGCCAAGGGCCAATTCGTCCATCGCGCCGTAGAGCATTTCCAGCGTATGGGCCGCCACGTCTTCTTGCAGATACAGGCAGCGCAAGGCTGAACAGCGCTGGCCTGCGGACTGAAAGCTTGAGGCCAGCACATCCCGGACGGCCTGTTCCGGAAGCGCGGTTGAATCGACCATCATCGCGTTCAGCCCGCCGGTTTCGGCAATCAACGGGGCGGTCGGGTTGCCATGTTCGGCCATGGCGCGGCGGATCAGCAGGGCAACCTCGGTTGATCCGGTGAAGGCCACCCCCGCAATGCGCGGAT
>JAIOXV010000068.1 GCA_021741465.1 Paracoccaceae bacterium | reverse complement strand
GGCGCAGTTCGGAAAGCTGACCTGCGGCTTCTTCGGGCGAATAGGGGCCAAGCACAATCGCGTGCCAGCCTTTGCGCTTGAAGACCTGAACATTATCAAACTCACCTGCATAGG
Source organism: Paracoccaceae bacterium (assembly GCA_021741465.1). Lineage (GTDB taxonomy): Bacteria > Pseudomonadota > Alphaproteobacteria > Rhodobacterales > Rhodobacteraceae > Tabrizicola_A. Next base: position 14,601 of record JAIOXV010000068.1, on the reverse strand, counting down.
TGGCTGCGCGGGCCCGTGCCTTGGCTTCATAAGGATAGGATTCGATCTGAACCCAGGCTTGCTCTTGCGCCAAGGCCATTGGGGAAAAACCTATGCTCAGCGCACATACCGCACAAAACTGCAAAAACTTCATCGTTCCCCCGACAATCCCTTAACCGACACCTGCCCCGGCACTTTGCGGGCCACACCCGTGCTGACCTTGGCAGAGCCTTGCCTGAATGCAAGGGCCGGATGCGCAGAAAGCAACCCGCGCATTGACCCTTTCACGCCTCTTGCCTATGGAAGGGCAACATTTCAAGAGGCTGGCCATGTCTGACGCGATCAAAGCCCCGCGATCCTTTCAGGAAATCATCCTGAGACTGCAAAACTATTGGGGCGCACAGGGCTGCGCGGTGCTGCAACCCTATGACATGGAGGTGGGTGCAGGCACCTTCCACCCGGCCACAACGCTGCGGTCGCTGGGCTCCAAGCCTTGGGCGGCGGCCTATGTACAGCCTTCGCGCCGCCCGACCGATGGACGCTACGGTGAAAACCCCAACCGGCTGCAGCATTACTATCAGTATCAGGTCATCATCAAACCCAGCCCCCCGAACCTGCAAGAGCTTTACCTTGGCTCCTTGCGCGAGATCGGCATCGATGCGTCATTGCATGACATTCGGTTTGTCGAGGATGATTGGGAAAGCCCGACGCTTGGCGCATGGGGTCTTGGCTGGGAAATCTGGTGCGATGGCATGGAAGTCAGCGAGTTCACCTATTTCCAACAGGTTGGCGGCCATGATTGCAAACCGGTTTCGGGCGAGCTGACCTATGGGTTGGAGCGTTTGGCGATGTATGTCCTTGGCGTGGATCATGTCATGAACATGCCCTTCAATGATCCGTCCTCGCCTATTCCGCTGACCTATGGCGATATCTTTCGCCAGACCGAAGAGGAATACAGCCGCCACAACTTTGATGGCGCCACGACCGAGATGCTGTTTCAACACTTCAAGGACGCCGAGGCCGAATGCGAACGCCTTTTGGCCTTTGAGCCGCAGGATCCCAAATCGGGCAAGCGCATCATCATGGCGCATCCGGCCTATGACCAGACCATCAAGGCCAGCCACCTGTTCAACCTTCTTGACGCGCGCGGCGTGATTTCGGTCACCGAACGCCAGGCCTATATTGGCCGGGTCCGTGCGCTTGCCAAGAAATGCGCCGACGCCTTCCGCCTTACCGAGGCGGGAGCAGACGCATGAACGGCAAGATAGTTGGGGGGTTCATCGTGTTCATCGCAATCGTGGCCGGTCTGGTTGTCTACTACTCGCAGGAATACGCCTATTACACCGAGGCCGCCTTCACCCCGGGGGCCGAGATTCTTCTGACCCCGATCGAAAGTGATCTGCCCGAAGTCATTCTGGCCGACGGCGTCTCCGGCATTGACGCCGACAGCAGCCCTCTGCGGTTCCGCGCCTGTTTCCACACGCCTCTGACCCAAGCCATGCTTTCGGAAACCTACCGCGCCTATGATGGGGCCGAACCCTTGATCGCACCATCGTGGTTTGACTGTTTCGATGCCGCCGAGATTGGGGCCGCCTTGGAGAAGGGCGAAGCTTTGGCCTTTCTGTCGCAGGCTGGCATCGCCCCCGATGTCGACCGTGTTGTTGCGGTTTTCTCGGATGGCCGGGCTTTCGCCTGGCACCAGTTCCGCCCCGGCGCGCTGGAGGGCAACTGATGGCCAACCCCCACTCACCCGAAGAAAAGCGCGCACGCCGCGCCAAAAAAGCCCAAGAGTGGGACGCCCGCGAAAGCTATGCCAAGGGGCTGATGCAAGGTATCTTGTCGATGCTGGAGCCGGGTGATGTGGTGATCGACTGCGGCGCGAACCTTGGCGCGGTGTCCGGCCCGCTGGCCGATAGCGGTGCCATTGTGCACGCCTTTGAACCTGACCCCTATACCTTTGGCCGCTTGTCAGAGGCCCTTCAGGGCCGCGAAAATGTCATCCTGCATAACGCCGCCGTCGGGGCCACGGCAGGAACCCTGCAACTGATGCGCGACGCCGATTGGGAAAAAGACCCCGATGGCGCCTCGGTCCGGTCCACCCTGATCGCAGGTGGGCGCAAGATTGATGGGTCGAACGGGATTGACGTGGAAGTCATTGATTTTCCGGCGTTCCTGAAAGGCCTTATAAAGAAGCACAAGAGAATCGCCTTCCTGAAAATGGACATCGAAGGCGCCGAGCTTGACGTTCTGGAAGCCATGGACAGCCAGGGTCTTTTCGACAAGATCACCCTGACCGTGGCCGAAACCCACGAAAAGAAATTCAAACATCTGCGCCCGCGCTTTGCAGCCTTGCGCGCCTCGGTCGGGGCGAAATACCCGATCACCAAAGTCAATCTCGACTGGATCTGATCCCATGCCCGACCTTTTGATCGAACTCTTCTCTGAAGAAATCCCCGCCCGGATGCAGGCCCGCGCGCGCGAGGATCTGAAATCCTTGGTCACCAACGGTCTGGTTGATGCGGGGCTGACCTATGCCTCTGCCGGGGTCTTCTCGACCCCGCGCCGCCTGACGCTGACGATTGAGGGTCTGACCGCAGAATCCCGCCCCGTGCGCGAAGAACGCAAGGGCCCGGCCGCGACCGCCCCTGCCGCCGCCATCGAGGGATTTTTGCGATCAACCGGCCTGAGGCTGGATCAGTTGGAGCGCCGCGCCGACAAGAAAGGGGAAACCCTTTACGCCGTGGTCGAAAAACCCGGCCGGGCCGCGCCTCAGATCATCGCCGAGGTGCTGGAAGCCGTCATCCGCAATTTCCCCTGGCCGAAATCCATGCGCTGGGGCGCGGGCAGCCTGAAATGGGTGCGCCCCTTGCACTCCATCCTTTGCCTTCTGACCGACGAGACGGGCAGCACCGTCGTCCCGATGACGGTTGAAGGCATCGAGACCACCAACACCACCGAAGGCCACCGTTTCCTTTCGCCGGGGCGCTTTGCCGTCACAGGCTTTGACGACTATGCCACCAAGCTGAAACGTGCCCATGTCGTGCTGGATTCTGCCGAACGCGAAGCCGCCATCTGGCAAGGCGCGCAAAACCTGGCCTTTGCCGCTGGGATGGAAGTGGTTGAGGACAAAGGCCTTTTGGCCGAGGTCGCAGGTCTTGTCGAATGGCCCGTGCCGCTGATGGGCCGGATTGCCGAAGATTTCCTGCACCTGCCGCCCGAAGTGCTGCAAACCAGCATGAAGGAACATCAAAAGTTCTTTTCAGTGAAAAACCCCAAAACCGGCCGGATCGAAGGCTTTGTCACCGTGGCCAATACCCAGCCCGCCGACCATGGCGCGACCATCCTGAAGGGCAACCAAAAGGTGCTGACCGCGCGCCTGTCGGATGCCCGCTTCTTTTACGACAATGACCTGCGGGTTGCCCGTGGTGGCATGGGCGAATGGCTGGACGGGCTGAAATCCGTGACCTTTCACAACAAACTGGGCAGCCAGGCCGATCGTATCGCCCGCATCGCTGCCCTCGCCCGCGAAATCGCGCCTTTGGTCGGTGCCGATGCCGATCTCGCCGAACAAGCCGCCAACCTCGCCAAAGCCGACCTGCGCTCCTCCATGGTCGGGGAATTCCCCGAACTTCAGGGGCTGATGGGCATGTACTACGCCCGCGCGGCAGGCCTGCCCGAAGCGGTGGCTCTGGCCGCGCGCGACCACTATTCGCCGTTGGGTCCGTCTGATGCGGTGCCGACCGATCCCGTCTCGGTCGCCGTGGCGCTGGCCGACAAGATCGACACACTGACCGGCTTCTGGGCGATTGATGAAAAACCCACGGGGTCGAAAGACCCCTTCGCGCTGCGCCGCGCCGCGCTGGGGGTTATTCGGTTGGTGCTGGGGAATGGGGTGCGCAGCAATCTGACCACAGGTCCTTTCCGAAAGGCTGCGGATCTGGTTGGGGCACGTGAAGGCGGATTTGCGGATGTTAACGAACTTTGCGCGTTTCTTTACGACCGCCTGAAAGTCTTCCTCAAAGACCAGGGCATCCGCCATGACGTCATTGACGCCTGCCTCGCCATGCCGGGCAATGACGACCTGACGCTGCTGGTCAACCGGGCAACGGCCCTCGCCGCCTTCCTCAAGACTGAGGACGGCCCGAACCTGCTGCAAGGCTACAAGCGCGCCAACACCATTTTGACCCAAGCGGAGCAAAAAGACGGCGTGGAATATTCCTTTGGTGCGGACATCAAATTTGCCGAAACCGATGAAGAGCGCGCGCTTTTCAAAGCTTTGGATGCCGCAGAAGGGGCCATCACCCCTGCCATGACGGCCGAAGATTTTCCTGCCGCAATGGCCGCAATGGCTCAGCTTCGTACCCCGATCGACGCCTTTTTCAACGCGGTTCAGGTCAATGCCGACAGCGAAATCATCCGGCGCAACCGGTTGAACCTTCTGCACCGCATCCGCGCCATTTGTTCGGGTGTGGCCGATCTGACCAAAATCGAAGGCTAGGGCAGGACCACCTGCGCCTGCGCATCAGGCAGGCCCGGACGCGCCTTACCCCAAAGGCCCGGGCCTGCGTTCCTCGGTCAGCAGGACATTCGCCTCAACCTGGCCCAAGCCCGGCAGCGTCATGATCCGCCGGCGCAAGACCCGTTCAAAATCGGCAATGTCGCGGGCCACCACCCGCAGGCGATAGTCGAACAGGCCCAGCACGTGCTGCACCACCTGCACTTCGGGAATGGCCTGCACGGCGCGCTCGAAATCTTCCAAGGAAACCCGGCCTTTGGTGGCCAGTTTCACCCCCAGAAACACCGTCACCCCAAACCCCAGCGCGGCGCGGTCCACCTCGACCCGCAGGCCTGCCAGAATTCCCGCATCTTCCATGCGCCGCACCCGCCGCCATGCTGCAGGTTGCGAAAGACCAAAGCGGCGGCCAAGCTCTCCGGCGGACAGATCGCCTTCCAGCGACAGGGCCCGCAACAGCGCCCGATCCAGATCATCGAGATCAATCACAGTGGCAGCCCTTCAGAATCCTTGATGGTGGCAATCAGCATCAGCGCATCCACCTCGGCAATATGTGGCAAGGCCAGAATGCGGGCGCGATAGACCTCCTGGTAATGGGCCATATCGCGGGCAACCACGTTCAAACGCACGTCAACGCGCCCAAGGAAGGTTTCAATCGCAACCACCTCTGGCACCTCGCGGGCGGCATCAATGAATTCGTCAAAGGCGCGGGGGTTGGTCTTGTCGAGCGTAAAGCGCAAGGATACCTCCACCTCAAACCCCAAGGCCCGCCAATCAATCGCCGCCCGCACGGCGCGGACGATGCCGCCTTCGCGCAGCCTGTCCAACCGGCGGCCCAGCGTGGCCGCGGTGACGCCCGCCCGCTCGGCCAGATCGCTGCGCGGGGCTGCCGGTTCGGCCAGCACTTGCCGCAAGATGCGGCGATCAGAGTCGTCTATCTGCATTGAGTTTTCACGAATCCATTATTTGGCGAATGAAATATCGCTCATTTCTGGGAAATCGTCAATTTTTGCATAAGGTCCCGCGCAAATATCCCTATTGTCGCGCCATCAACCACAGGAGACACGCCATGCGCGTTTATTATGATCGCGATTGCGACATCAACCTTATCAAAGACAAGAAAGTCGCCATCCTTGGCTATGGCTCGCAAGGCCACGCCCACGCGCTGAACCTGCGCGATTCGGGTGCGAAGAACCTTGTCGTCGCGCTGCGCGAAGGCTCGCCTTCCGCCAAGAAAGCCGAAGGCGAAGGCCTGAAGGTCATGGGCATCGCTGAAGCCGCCGCTTGGTGCGACGTCATCATGTTCACCATGCCCGACGAGTTGCAGGCCGATACCTACAAGCGCTATGTCCATGACAACCTGCGCGAAGGCTCGGCGATTGCGTTCGCCCACGGCCTGAACGTGCATTTCGGCCTGATTGAGCCGAAAAAGGGCGTCGACGTCATCATGATGGCACCAAAGGGCCCCGGCCACACCGTGCGCGGCGAATATACCAAAGGCGGCGGCGTGCCCTGCCTGGTGGCTGTGCATCAGGACGCGACCGGCAAGGCGATGGAAATCGGCCTGTCCTATTGCAGCGCCATCGGTGGCGGCCGTTCGGGTATCATCGAAACCAACTTCCGTCAGGAATGCGAAACCGACCTGTTCGGCGAACAGGCGGTTCTGTGTGGCGGTTTGGTTGAACTGATCCGTATGGGCTTTGAAACCCTGGTCGAAGCTGGCTACGAGCCGGAAATGGCCTATTTCGAGTGCCTGCACGAAGTGAAGCTGATCGTCGACCTGATCTATGAAGGCGGCATCGCCAACATGGACTATTCGATCTCGAACACTGCCGAATACGGCCAGTATGTTTCGGGCCCGCGCATTCTGCCCTATGACGAGACCAAGGCCCGCATGAAAGCCGTGCTGACCGATATCCAGACCGGCAAGTTCGTGCGTGACTTCATGTTGGAAAACACCGTTGGCCAGCCGACGATCAAGGCTTCGCGTCGTTCCAACGACGAGCATCAGATCGAACTGGTCGGCAAAAAGCTGCGCGACATGATGCCGTGGATTTCCAAGGGCAAGATGGTCGACAAGGCCCGCAACTAAGCCTGTTTGGCCTGACCACATGCTTTGACAAAGGGCCGGGGGGAAACCCTCGGCCCAATTTATTTGACCAGTTGCAACACCAGATTCTTCAGCCGTCTTACCTTGGCGGAATAGGGTGGGAACAACATCGGCAGTAGGGTGAAGCGGTTTTTCAGCACGGGCTTCAGATGGCTGAAAGTGTCAAACCCGGCCTTGCCGTGCCCCGCCCCCATGCCGGAATTGCCCACCCCGCCAAAGGGCAGGTTCGCATGGATGAAGGGCATCACTGTCAGGTTCACGCCGACGGACCCGGACGAGGTTTCATCGCGCAAGCGCCCCACCAGATTGCCCCCGCCAAAGGCGTACAGCGTCAGAGGTTTTGGCCCGGCGTTGATGGCGGCAACCACCTCGGTCAGGTTACGGTAGGGGATCAGCGGCAAGAGCGGGCCGAAAATCTCATCCGTCGAAATCGCCATTTCGGGCGTAGTGCCGGTTATCAGCTTTGGCGCCATGATCTGACGGGAGGGGTCATCCTTGCCCAATGCCTCTACCGTAGCCCCGCGGCGCAAGGCGTCTTCAAGCAGCCCTGAAAGCCGCGCAAAATGCCGGTCATTGACGATATGGGTCAGATCGGGCGACGCGCCCGCATCGCGGCCATAGCTTTTGGCAAAGGCGGCCCGCAGCGCCGAGCGGAAGTTTTCCATAACCGTTTCATGTACATAGACATGGTCCGGGGCCACGCAGATTTGTCCCGCGTTCAGCCCCTTTCCCCAAGCGACCCATTTCGCCGCCTGCGCCAGATCGGCATCCGCCCCCACAACGACCGGGCTTTTGCCGCCCAATTCCAACGTGACGGGAGCAAGGTTTTTCGCAGCCGCGGCCAAGACAATCTTGCCGACCGCAGGGCTGCCGGTGAAAAAGATGTGGTCAAAAGGCATGTCAAGAAGCGCCTGCGCCACATCTGCCCCGCCTTCGATCACCTGTGCCAGATCGGGCAAGGCCAAAGGCAAAAGCCGTGCGATCAGCGCCGAAGTGGCGGGCGTCAACTCAGAGGGTTTGACCATCACCGCATTGCCCGCCGCAATGGCCGAAATCACGGGTGCGAGCGCCAAGAGAAACGGGAAATTCCACGGCGCGATCACCAGTGCCACGCCCTTTGGTTCAGGGTGCAAAGCCGCACTGGTGCCCAGCATCAGCAAGGTGGGCCACACCGCGCGTCGCCGCATCCAGCCGCGCAAGTGTTTCTGGCAGTGAGAGATTTCTGAAAGAACCGGCATCACTTCGACCAGATCTGCCTCGACCGGGTGTTTGCCCATGTCGGCGGCAACGGCGGCGGCGATCGCATCGCGATGGTCCCGCACCACTTGGCCAAGGCGCGCCAAGGCCTTTCGCCTTTCCGCAAAGCCAAAGGTCAGCCGTCGGGCAGGATTTCCGGCTTTCAGCCGGTCAAAGGCGGGGCGAAGGGCGGCAAGATCTGTCATGCGGCGACCCTGCCGGGGCGGCCATGCCAAAGCAAGCCTTACGATGCGTCAGACCGCTTTCTCGACCGCGCCAACGATGTCTTCCACCACATCGCGCAGCATGGCGGCGTCTTCACATTCCGCCATGACGCGGATCAAGGGTTCGGTGCCCGATTTGCGGATCAAGATGCGGCCCTTGCCAGAAATCCGTTCGGCATTGGCCTTGATGACGGCTTTGACCGCATCATTTTCAAGGGGCTGCTTTCCTGCGGCAAACCGCACGTTCTTAAGCATTTGCGGCACGGTTTCGAATTGCCGGATCAGCGCGCTGGCAGGGGTGCCTGTGCGCGCCATCTCGGCCAGAAATTGCAGGCCCGCCAAAAGCCCATCGCCGGTGGTGGCAACGTCGGTCATGACGATATGGCCAGATTGCTCGCCCCCAAGGTTCCAGCCTCCGCGCCGCATCGCCTCGACGACATAGCGGTCGCCGACATTGGTGCGTTCCAGCCGCAGGCCGCGCGCGTTCAGAAACTTTTCAAGCCCAAGGTTTGACATGACGGTGGCCACCAGCGTGCCGCCGTTCAAGCGGCCTTCTTCGGCCCAGCGGGCTGCAAACAGCGCCATGATCTGATCGCCGTCGGCCACCTGACCGCGTTCGTCCAGAATCATCACTCGGTCGGCGTCGCCATCCAGCGAAATCCCGACATGGGCACCATGGGCAACCACAGCTTCGGCTGCGGTCTGGGTATAGGTAGAGCCACATTTTTCGTTGATGTTGGTGCCGTTCGGGGCCACGCCCACCGGAATAACCTCGGCCCCCAATTCCCACAGCACCAAGGGCGCGGCCTTGTAAGCGGCCCCATTGGCGCAATCGATCACAACTTTCAGCCCGTCAAGCCGCAGGCCCGCCGGAAAGGTGGTCTTGGCATATTCGACATAGCGGCCAAGGGCGTCGTCGATCCGCTTGGCGCGGCCAATGTTTTGCGGTTGGGCGGGCTGAATTTCGCCTTCCACCATGGTTTCGATCTCGGCCTCGGCGGCGTCGGACAGTTTGAACCCATCAGGACCAAAGAATTTGATTCCATTGTCTTGATGCGGGTTGTGGCTGGCCGAGATCATCACGCCAAGATCCGCCCGCATCGAACGGGTCAGAAACCCCACCGCCGGGGTGGGAACCGGCCCCAGCAGCAGCACGTTCATGCCGGTAGAGGTCAGCCCCGCCGTCAGGGCGTTTTCCAGCATATATCCCGACAGCCGCGTATCCTTGCCGATGACCACCCGGTGGGCATTGCTGCCATCCCGTCGGAAAAAACGGCCCGCCGCCTGACCCAGCTTCAGCGCCATTTCGGCGGTCATCGGATAGGTGTTGGCCTGGCCGCGAACGCCGTCAGTGCCAAAAAGCTTGCGCGTCATGTCGAACTTCCCTTCGTTGCGGCCTGCCAAAGCCGCAAGGCCTGCCGCGTTTCGGCCACGTCATGCACCCGGATCATCTGCATGCCCTGCGCCACGCCTGCAAGCGCCACCGCCAAAGAGCCCGGCATCCGCCGCGCTGCTTCGGCTTCGGCACCAAGCGTGCCGATAAAGCGTTTGCGGCTGGCCCCCAGCAGCACCGGCACGCCCAAGCCGTGAAACAGGCTCAGCCGCGCCAGAAGCGCCAGATTATGTTCCAGTGTCTTGCCAAAACCGATGCCCGGATCGATCGCCAGCCGGTCGCGCGCAATGCCAGCCGCTTCGGCGGCCAGCAGTCTTTCGGCCAAAGCGTCATAGACATCGAGCAACACATCATCATAGCGCGGGTCATCTTGCATGGTTGCAGGTGTGTCGATTGAATGCATCAAGATCACCGGCACAGCGGCCTCGGCGGCTTTTGCGGCCATTGTCGGATCAAAGCGCAATGCAGTGACATCGTTCAAAATGCGCGCGCCGGCGTCAAATGCTGCGGTGGCCACGGCGGCCTTGCGGGTGTCGATGGAAATCGGCAGCGCAAGCCCGCCTTCTCGCAAGGCTGCAATCACTGGCGCGGTGCGCGCGATTTCGTCATCCACCGAAACCTCGGCCGCGCCGGGCCGTGTGCTTTCGCCGCCGATGTCAAGAATATCGGCCTCGGCCGCCATGCGCCGGGCCTGCATCAACGCAGCCTCGGGCCGCAAGAACAAACCGCCGTCGGAAAAGCTGTCGGGCGTCACGTTCAAGATGCCCATGATCCGCGGGATCTCCATCCCAAGGGCGCCGAAATTGGGGCGGGGGGCGGAAAGTCTTGTGCGTTCCGCTTCGGTCAGATCGCCAAGGCCCACGATCCGCGGTGCATCAGTGCGGGACAGAACCTCGACCCGGTCAAACCAACACCAGCCCCCCGCAAGGGGCAATGCCGCTGACGAACGGGCTGGATCGCTCATTGCTATGGGGCGCAGATACACCGGTGGGCTGCCTTTTCAACTTGGCGAATATACGGGGCGAAAGGCTGCAGCCCACGCTCGGCTCAAGGGATTAAGCCCATCCCGGCGACCGGGCAAGGGGGAAGCTTCAGGCCTTTTCTACCCGCACGCGACTTCCCGCCGGAAGTGCAACATCGCCGTGAACGATAAGCCGTTCGGCGGCCAAAGTTTCGGCAAGCCACAGCGCCAGCGCCACCGGCGCGCGGCTGTGCGGCCCATCGACGGCGTCAAGCACCAGCTTTGACGGGGCCCAGACCATCATCTGCCCCCGCTTCACTGCCCAGTCAATTTCGGTTCGTGTCGCCATCACCACGCAGCGCGGATCGCGCGCGGCCAAAACCCAGGCGTTTTGTTCAATCGCCAAAAGATCAACGCGGCGCTGGGTGGGATTGTGGCCGGTGACAGGGCGCACCATGTCGGGCAAACCAACGGTCAAGATGATGGGCAGGCCTTCATGCTGCACAAGCCGGTCCAGAATGGCCGGCAAGGCCGCCGAATGGATGGTCGCATTGTCAAGAAAGACCACGAGCGGGTGCAGCGTGGCCTCTTGGCCGTCTTGGCCCATGACCTTCAGCGCCGCCTCGGCACGGGATCGCACAATCTCGACCCCCAGCTTGTAGGGGCCGACATCCAGCTTTTCGATCCGTACGAAAGCCCGCATGGCTTGCGGTTCGGCCAGAATGCGTTCTGCCACCCGTTCGGCAAGGGTTTCCAAAAGGTTCAGCCGTTCCGCCGCAAGCTCAGTGGCAATCGCTTCGGTGATGCGGTCATAGGACAGGATCTTGTCGACATCATCATCCAACGGGGCAGGGGCGGGGCGCACCTCGACAACCACGTTGAACATCACCCGTTGGGTATGGCCGCGCTCTTTCTGAAACGCGCCGATTTCCACTTCGACAATATGATCGCGCAGGGAAATCCGGTCACGGGGATCGGCGCTTGCCGATGCGACCGAACGTTCTTCGGGATGGGCAAAGGCAAGGCGGATATCGCTGGTCATCTGGCCCTCCGATGGGCAAACGCGGTCTTGGCGCGCAAAACGGTTAAGGCAGGCTAACGCCTGCCCCGTTTTCCGCCTAACCCGAAGACGGCATGGCGTGCAAGCCAAGCGACCTCAGGGTTTGTAAAACAGATGCGCGCCGATGGCTGCGGTGCGCTCGAACTGGCGCGACCACGAGGGCTTTATGCTGCGGGTATGAAAATGGGTCGCCCCAAAGGTCAAGGTCCGCGGTCCGCCATCCAACATGACCCGTGCTATGCGCGCGGACGTGTCGGCAGCGCCTTTTTCAGACATCACGTCCCGCATGCCGTCGCAGCGATATGAAAACTGGCAACCGCTTTTGCCGCCCTGTTCCACCACGCCGCACACGGTGTTCGGGTAGTTCGGGCTGTCCACCCGGTTCAAGATGACCTCGGCCACAGCAAACTGCCCCTTGAGGCTTTCGCCACGGGCTTCAAAGTAAAGCGCCTTGGTCAGGCACTGCCAATCGGCATTGCCGGCAGGGCTGGGCTGGCTTGCAAGGAAGGCTTCGGTATAGTCCAGCGTTGCAAGCTTTCCTTTTGCCTTGACCGTCTTCGCGGCGTGCAAGCTGCCGGTTGCCAGCGCCGTGCGATGAGCCTCTGGCACAGCGGAAACCGTGCGATGTTCAACCCCTAAAAGGGCGCGAAATTCCTGACCGATCACGGCTTTCGGATCGTTGGACTGGCTCACCGTCACTTCGGCGAAGGCCGCTCCGGTCAGGACAATCAGCGCGATAAACGCCGTCGTCCAGCTTTGGTGCAAGCGCATTGTCTTATGTGGTCCCGGTTGTTTCAGTCGGGCCAAACGGGGGTTTCCCGGTTGACGGGGGCCGTAGTTAGAGCGCTTGCGCCAGATGGTCCACCCCATGTGGCAAAAAAGGCACGGTGTTTCGGCGAGTTTTCGCTGACGGCTTGACCCAAATTCGTTGGCTTTTCAGCGCAATGTCATGATTTTAAGCCAGAATTTACGCGCGCCGCGCCATCCGTCAAAGCGATATGTGCCGCCGCGAGCCGGGCCAAAGGCACGCGAAACGGGCTGCACGATACATAGTCGAAGCCTTCGTTGCGACAAAAGGCGATTGATTCGGGATTGCCGCCATGTTCACCGCAAATCGACAAAGTCAGGTCCTTGCGGGTGGCGCGACCGCGTTCGGCGCCGATGTGCAAAAGCTCTCCGACCCCATCCACATCCAGAATATGGAACGGGTCTTCCGGGAAGACGCCTTGCTGAACATAGGTGTTCATGAAGCGGCCCGCGTCGTCGCGGCTCAGCCCATAAGTCATCTGCGTCAGGTCATTTGTGCCGAATGACAAAAAGGCGGCGTGCTGGGCGATTTCTCCGGCGCGCAGGGCGGCGCGCGGGGTTTCCACCATCACCCCCAGTTTGAAGTCAAACGCCACGCCGGTTCTGACCCGCACCGCAGCGGCGACGGCGTCGATATGGGTTTTCACAAGCTCCACCTCGCGCCGGGCGCTGACAAGGGGGATCATGATTTCGGGCACGACCGGCGTGCCTTTCTTTGCGACTTCAACCGTTGCCTCGAAGATCGCCTGCGCCTGCATGGCATAGATCTCGGGCAAGACGACGCCAAGGCGCACGCCGCGCATCCCAAGCATGGGGTTGAACTCTGCCAGCGCCTCGGCCCGGCGTGTCACGTCTGACAAGGGCTTGTCCAGGGCTTCAGCCAGTTCGCGCAGGCCCTCGCGGCTGTGGGGCAAAAACTCATGCAGGGGCGGGTCGAAAAGCCGGATGCAGACCGGCAGCCCGGCCATGATTTCAAACAGTTGCACGAAATCGGCGCGCTGCATGGGCAAGAGCCGGGCCAAGGCGGCGGCGCGGTCGTGCGACGTGTCGGCAAAGATCATCTCGCGCATCACCACAAGACGGTCTTCGTCAAAGAACATGTGTTCGGTGCGGCACAGGCCAATGCCTTGCGCTTCAAACTGGCGGGCTTGGGCGGCATCGGCGGGGGTGTCGGCATTGGCGCGAATGCCAATGTCGCGCACCTCATCGGCCCACCCCAACAGCGTGCGAAACGCGTCATCCAGCGCCGGGGCCAGCATCTCTGCTGCACCGGCAAGCACCTCGCCAGTGGTGCCATCCAGCGTGACGATATCGCCCTCGCGGAAAATCCTGCCATCGGCTGCGGTCAGCTTTTTGTCTTTGGAATCAAGCCGCAGGCCAGAGGCCCCCACAACACACGGCAGGCCAAGGCCGCGTGCGATAACCGCGGCGTGGCTGGTGACGCCGCCCCGTTCGGTCAAAACCCCTACCGCCGAATGCATGCCACGGATATCTTCCGGCGCGGTTTCGCGGCGGACCAGAATGCAGGGTTCGCCGCGCGCATCGCTTGCTTGTGCCGCGGGCGAGGAAAACACCAGGCGCCCAACCGCACCGCCGGGGCTGGCCGCGATGCCCTTGGCAAAAACATCGCGCTTGCCACGCGGGTCGACCTGCGGGTGCAAAAGCTCTGACAGCGCCCGCGGCTCAACCCGCAGCACCGCCTCGTTTTGGGAAATCACCCCATCTTGCGCCAGCGCCACCGCAATTTTCAGCCCCGCACGGGCTGAACGCTGCACCTTGATCGCATCCAGCACCGAAAGCTGGCCATCTTCGATCGTGAACTCGATCTGCATTTCTTCGCGCAAGCGGATGCGGCAGGCCGCGCCATGGCGGGCCAGATCGGCAAACAGTTCGGGCGACAGATCTTCCAGTGATGGGCCACGCGGATCGCGCGTAAGATACAAAGCTTCGGTTTTCTTCAGGGCGTCGCGGCCCTGGCTCTGCCCCAAATAGCGCCCGGTGACCTGCGGCTGCCCGGTGACCGGATCGACAAACTGGATGACGCCCGATCCGGAAATGCCCTGGCCGATGCCTTGGGCCATGGATTGCACGACAAGGCCAAGGGCGGCTTCGACAGGCGCACCCTTGGCTTGCCGCAAAAGCCGCGCTGAGGTGCCTTCCCAAGCGCGCGCCATCGAACGCAGCACTTCGGCCAGTTGGCGGCCGGGGTCTTCGGGGAAGGGTTCTTCCATTTCGCGTTCGTATTGGCGCAGCGCCTCGGCCAGGGCCTGTGGTCCGGGTTTGATATCATCGAACATATCAGGGTCAAGACGGGCGAC
>JAIOXV010000067.1 GCA_021741465.1 Paracoccaceae bacterium | reverse complement strand
AGGGCGCGGCATCTGGCAGCGATCTTGCCCATCTGATCCGCCGCATCGGCTTTGTTCAGGTGGACAGCATCAACACGGTCGAACGCGCCCATCACATGATCCTGTTCAGCCGCCGTCAGTCTTACAAGCCCGAGGCGTTGAAGCCGTTGATCGAACAAGACCGCGCCCTGTGGGAACATTGGACGCATGATGCCTCGATCTTGCCGATTGAAACCTTTCCTTACTGGAAGCACCGCTTTTCGCGCGACGCCGATCGGCTGCGCGATGGCTGGCGCAAATGGTTTCGTGAAGGCTATGAGGCGCAGTTCGACACCATCCTTCAGCGGATTGCCGACAGCGGCCCGCTTACATCTTCTGATGTGGGCGAAGGCGAAGAGCGCGGCAAACGCGGTTGGTGGGATTGGCATCCGTCAAAAACCGCCTTGGAATGGCTTTGGCGCACGGGGCAGCTTGCGATCACGCGGCGCGAAGGGTTCCAAAAGGTCTATGATCTGACCGAAAGGGTCATCCCTGCCGCAGTGCTGCGTCAGGACGTTTCGTTTGAAGACAAGGTGAATTGGGCCTGCACCAGTGCCCTTGAACGACTGGGATTTGCCGCTGCGTCAGAACTGCAGGCCTATTGGAATGCGGTTCCGAAAGACAGCGTGGCGCAATGGATCAAGGCTGGCCTGGCGCGAGGCGACATCATCGAGATCACCGTTGAAGGCGCGGACGGCGCGCCGCGCAAGGCGTTGGCCCGACCCGACATCCTTGCACAGGCCGAAGCCGCACCCCTTGCGACCCGCCGCTTGCGCGTGCTGTCGCCCTTTGACCCCGCCCTGCGGGACAGGGCGCGGGCCGAACATCTGTTCGGTTTCTTCTATCGGATAGAGGTGTTCGTTCCCGAACCCAAACGCCGCTGGGGTTATTACGTGTTTCCAGTTCTGGAAGGCGATCGTCTGGTGGGGCGGCTGGACGCCAAGGCCTTCAAATCCGAAGCAATCCTGCGGGTAAAGGCCTTTTGGCCCGAGGCTGGTATAAAGTTGTCCAAGGAGCGGCTTGAAAAGCTTGACGGCGAACTGCACCGCCTTGCCCGGTTTGCAGGCTGCGACCACGTGGAATACCTGCCCGGTTGGCAGCGCGCGTTTCTTGCGCCCTAAGCGCGCTTAGCCACAGCCCCTGTCAAAGCTGTCAATCGCGGCCACCGCCTCTTCAGCGGTTTCGACAAACTGGAACAAGGTCAGGTCTTCGGGGCTGATGACGCCCGCTTCGGCAAGGTGGTTCCAGTTGATCACCGTCTCCCACCAAGCACGGCCAAACAGCAAGAAGGGGATAGGCTTCATCCGCTTGGTCTGAATCAGCGTCAGGCTTTCAAACATCTCATCCAAGGTGCCAAACCCGCCGGGAAAGACGCAGACGGCGGCGGCACGCATCAGGAAATGCATCTTGCGAATGGCAAAGTAGTGGAAGTTGAACGACAGATCCGGCGTCACGTAATGGTTCGGGGCCTGTTCATGCGGCAAGACAATGTTCAACCCGATTGACTGGCCCCCGGCCTCGGCCGCGCCGCGGTTCCCGGCCTCCATGACCCCGGGCCCCCCCCCGGTGACGATGACATTTTCCTTGCCGTAGCTTTCCATGCTGCGTTGGGTCATCAGCAGGGCAAAGCGGCGGGCCTCGTCATAATAGCGTGTCAGATCGGCCAAGACCGGGGTTTTGGCTTTGTCCTTGTTTTCGGGGGCAGGGATGCGCGCGCCACCGAACAACACGATGGTCGATTCGATTCCGCGTTCATCCATCACCATTTGCGGCTTTAACAGTTCCAGTTGCAAACGAACCGGCCGCAATTCTTCGCGCGTCATGAAATCGGGGTCGGCGAATGCCAGACGATAGGCCGGCGCGCGGGTCTGCGGGGTGTCAGGAATGCGGTTGCTGGCCGCAATGTCCTGAGTGCTGTCGCGGAATGGGTGATTTCTGGGTTCGTCTTTCATCGGCCTGCCGTCGTTTTTCGCCCGATTGATTGCACGGGGGGTCTTATAGCCATATAGACAACGCCGAACCGTGACCAATCGAAAAAGGGTGATCCCATGTCGAACGCCGCACTTGAAGCCGCCATCGAAGCCGCATGGGAGGCCCGCGATGGCATCTCGCCCGCCACCAAGGGTGAAGCGCGCGATGCGATCGAGGCAACCTTGACGGCGCTCGACAGCGGCAAATTGCGGGTTGCCGAAAAGCGTGGGCACGACTGGCACGTCAATCAATGGGCTAAAAAGGCCGTTCTCTTGTCGTTCCGCCTGACGGATATGTATGAGATTTCCGGCTCCAACGGGGGGTCGAACTGGTGGGACAAGGTGCCGTCCAAGTTTCAAGGCTGGACCGAGGCCGACTGGCGCAGCGCCGGTTTCCGCGCCGTTCCCGGCTCTATCGTTCGCCGTTCGGCCTATATTGCCAAAGGTGTAGTGCTGATGCCGTCTTTCGTGAACATCGGCGCCTATGTCGATGAAGGCTCCATGGTGGATGGCTGGGCCACAGTTGGTTCTTGTGCGCAGATCGGCAAGAACGTGCATCTGTCGGGCGGGGTCGGCATTGGCGGCGTGCTGGAGCCGATGCAGGCCGGCCCGACCATCATCGAAGACAATTGCTTTATCGGCGCAAGATCCGAAGTGGTTGAAGGCTGCATCGTGCGCGAAGGTTCGGTTCTTGGCATGGGTGTGTTTATCGGACAATCGACCAAGATCGTCGATCGTGAAACCGGCGCGGTGATGTATGGCGAGGTGCCTGCAGGGTCTGTCGTGGTGGCCGGGTCGATGCCGTCGAAAGGTGGCATCAACCTTTACTGTGCGGTGATCGTGAAGAAGGTTGATGCGCAGACACGCTCGAAAACCTCGATCAACGAACTTCTGCGCGATTGATCTTACCTTGGGCAACCTGCCCAGCCTTCCCAAGGAGCGCTGCCATGACCGAAGCCGAAAAACCCGCCAAGGTAAAGCGTGCACAGGCGGTTTACACATTGCTTGTGCAGGTCGGCCGCAAAGACGGTGACGGCCTGCCGGAAAAGGCCACCGGCGCTGGGCTGATGATCTATGCCAGCGGCGTGGACGAGGCCGAGGCTGTGCGCGAAACTGTCGCGATCCTGAAAGAGGCCGATCTGGCGGTGCTGGAGGTTGAAGGCCTTGGCACCATCGAAGAACGCGAAGCGGCGGGCGATGAAATTGACGGCGAAGAACGCAAGCTGATGGCGCGCGCGCTGGCGGAAAACTCGGTCATCGTGGCGCAGATGACGCCGTTTCATGACTAAGCGCGGCTGACCGCTGCTTCAGGCGCTGCGGCGATGACCGGCGCGGCCCATCAGGGCCATCAGCGTCAAAACCTCGTATCCTTGCAACATGCGGTGCGGTGGCGTCTGGTCCGCGCGTGCGACAAGCAAGGGGCAGCCGTCGGCGATCACAAGGGCGGGGTGGTCAAACTCCAAAATCAGAACCGAAGCCACGGCGCGGCGCTTTTCTGCCAGAGCTGAACGGCCATCGACCAAGGCACCGGCTTCGACCAGCACTTCGTCTTCGCCGAAAAGGTATTCGACTTCGGGGCCGCTCAACCCCACGCGCTGATCCGATGCGACCAGCAGATCGGTGCTTGTTCCGAAATAGGGTGCCCGCAGGATCACCGGCGCGAAAGACCCGCAGGCCGGCAAGTCCAGCCTGGTGCTGCGCCGCAGCGGCATCAGCCCGCCATCAGCGGTTGCCACCAGATCTCCTTGTTTCAGATGACCCGCCAAGACCATGCCGCGGCCGGTTTCCAGCGGCGTGCGTTGGCCAATCCACGGCGCGCGCGCGGGCAGAGTGCCGCCCGATGTCAACCCGAACCAAAGCACTGCCCCATGTCGCGCAGACCGGGCAGGCTGCCGGGATAAGCCATGCAGATCGTCGGGCCGGATCGGCAGCGGGTTCTGCCCGTGGGAAAGAAGACAATCTTTGCCCGCGCGCGCGCCATCAAGATATTCAAACTGCATGTCCCATACCCGTCCGGGCGCGTTGAACCGAAGGCTCAGCCGCCCGGTGCCTGCCTGATGTACCAAAGTGCCGGGCAACATGTGGCGCGCCACAGACTGGCCCTGCCGATGGATCAGCACAAAGCCCGCGCTGGGGTCATGAAACAGGGTGAATGTGCGCGGCCAGCCTTCTTGTGAATGAAAATCCAGCAAGACCGCGGGTTCCTCCAGCGGCAAGGCCAGTTCCACAACGAACATGCCGCTTTCCACGATTTCCGGGCTTGGTGCGGGCGCTTGGCTTGGCGCGCCGTCGCTGTCGTCCGGCGCGCGGTCTGACAGCACCAGCCATTGTTCAGGGGGGCGGTGGCGGGTCATCTTGGCCGCCTTGGGCTTGGCGAATGTGGCAAGGCAACGCTGAAACAGCAGGCCACGCCAAAGGCATGACGCCCGGCATTTGCGCCTGTCAGATCGCCGTTCTCGACCGCTTTCGCCATTTCTGCCTCTTGCCGAGGGCGAACGCCATCCAGAACAACGCCATATCTGGCGTTGGTTTGGTTTGGGGTTCATGCCGATTTTTCGGCGTTTGTCCTGCCTCGGGACGTTTCTTATTGCGCCGAATTTAGGGCGTTGGTCCGGCATGGGACAAGGTGTTTTGTCGTGTCGGTCAATATCTCGCCTTTGGGTTGCGCATTGGCCACAGCCAACTCCAGTTGCCTTTGGGCGCCATGCCGGGCTATGCCAAAGCCAAGGTTTCGGCCTGAAAGCAACCAAGCGAAAGCCCCCGTGATGACCTTGCCCAGCCGCATTGATCCCGCCGCCTTGACCGCAGATTTGATCCGCTGCCCATCGGTGACCCCGGCCGAAGGCGGGGCGCTGGTGCGACTGCAGATGGTGCTGGAAGAGGCGGGCTTTGCCTGCACACGGGTGGATCGTGGCGGGATTGCCAACCTTTTTGCCCGCTGGGGGGCCAAAGGCGCCAACAAGAGCTTTGGCTTCAACGGCCACACCGATGTGGTGCCGGTGGGTGATCTTGCCGCCTGGACCGAAGATCCTTTCGGCGCAAAGGTGGTGGATGGCTGGATGTATGGCCGTGGTGCCACCGATATGAAATCGGGGGTTGCGGCCTTTGCCGCGGCCGCGGTGGATTTCGTACGCGAAACCCCACCGGACGGCGCGGTCATCCTGACAATCACCGGCGATGAGGAAGACGTGGCCACGGATGGCACCGTTGCCTTGCTGGACTGGATGGCCAGCCAGGGCGAACGCATGACCCATTGCCTTGTCGGAGAGCCAACCTGCCCCAATGAAATGGGCGAGATGATGAAGATCGGCCGTCGTGGGTCCATGACCTGCTGGTTCACGGCCCAAGGCGTGCAGGGCCATTCCGCCTATCCGCATCGCGCCCGCAACCCGATGAGCGCACTGGTCACGCTTCTGGCCCGGCTTGAGGAAAAGCCACTGGACGAAGGCACCGCGCATTTTGATGCCTCGACACTGGCGATCACAACCATCGACTGCGGCAATCCGGCCAACAATGTCATTCCGGCCAAAGGGGCCGCCACGGTGAACATCCGCTTCAATGATCTGCACAGCGGCGCCAGCCTATCGGATTGGCTGCGCGGCCATGCTGCTGCGGTTCAGGCCGAAACCGGCGTGGAAATCGGCTGCCGCATCTCGATTTCGGGGGAAAGCTTTCTGACGCCGCCCGGCGATTTTTCGGCGCTGGTGGCTGGTGCGGTTCAGGCCGAAACCGGCCGCAGGCCGGAATATTCCACCTCGGGCGGCACATCGGATGCCCGCTTTGTCAAAGATCACTGCCCCGTGGTGGAGTTTGGCCTTGTTGGCCGCACCATGCACCAGGTCGACGAACGGGTTGAAGTGGCGCAAGTTCATCAGCTTAAAGCGATCTATGCCCGTATTCTGAAGGACTATTTCGCGTGATCGACATTCAGGAAACCCGCGATATCGCGGCTTGCCGCGCGCTGCGCCGTGTTGTGTTCATTGAAGAACAAGGCGTGTCAGAAGCTGATGAGGTTGACGACAAAGACGACGAGGCGATCCATCTTCTGGCCAGATTGAACGGCAAACCTGTCGGATCGGCCCGGCTTTTGGTGATGGGAAATATCGGCAAAGTGGGCCGTGTCTGCGTCTTGCCCGAGGCGCGCGGCACAGGCCTTGGGGCCGAAATCATGCGCGCGGCGGTCCAGCGTTTTCGCGCGGTTGCCGGGGTGGAAAAGGTCAAACTTGGCGCCCAGACCCACGCGCTTGGCTTTTACGAACGTTTGGGGTTCACCGCCTTTGGCCCGGAATTCGATGATGCGGGCATCCCCCACCGTGAGATGATGCTGACGCTTTGACCACCGCACTGCCCGGCGGCGCGCGTTGGGCCGGTGGCGATGGGCTTGATGTGGTCTTGGGGGTCAAGCCGTGCTAGGGCAGGGACATGAACCCGATACCCACAAAAGACCAGATCCGCCAATGGATCGCAGAGAACCCCGGCCTGTCGGCCAAGCGCGATATTGCCAAGGCTTTTGGCATAAAGGGGGACGCCAAAATCGATCTCAAGCGCATCTTACGCGAGATGGAAGATGAGGGCGGCTTGGAAAAGAAAGCCCGCCGCTTCCGCGAACCGGGCGTCTTGCCCCCTGTCGCGGTGCTGCAGGTGCTGGCGCCGGACCGCTCGGGCGATCTTTTTGCCGTGCCTTTGGAAGAGGGCGTCGATACCTCTTTGCGGATTTTGATTATTGCCCAAAAGGGTGACCCGGCTCTTGGATCAGGAGACCGGATTTTGGGTCGATTGACCCCTGTGACGGCCGAAGGCCATGCCTACGAGGCGCGGTTGATCCGGCGGCTGGGGTCAAACCCCCTGAAAGTGTTGGGGATTTACCGCGAAAGCCATGAAGGTGGTCGCATCCTGCCCATCGAAAAGGGGCAAGACAAGGAATGGCGCGTGGCGCGCGATGCCACCAATGGCGCCCGCGATGGCGAGTTGGTCGAGGGCGAGGCCGTCGGCAACCGTCGGCTTGGCCTGCCGCAGGCGCGGATTCTGGCACGTTTGGGCGATCCTTCGGGCGCGCGTGCCGTGTCGCTGATTGCCATTCATCAGCATGGCATTCCCGACCAGTTCCCCGATGCCGTGATTGGCGAAGCGGACCGCGCCGAACCCGTTGGCCTGAAGGGCCGCGAAGACATGCGCGACCTGCCCTTGGTCACCATTGACCCAATGGATGCCCGCGACCGCGACGATGCGGTCTGTGCCATGGTGGACGATCAGCCGGGAAATCCGGGGGGGTTTGTGATCTGGGTCGCCATTGCCGATGTCGCCCATTACGTCACGCCGGGCAGCGCCCTTGACCGCGAAGCGCGTCGGCGGGGCAATTCCACCTATTTCCCTGACCGTGTTGTGCCGATGCTGCCCGATATCCTGTCTGGCGATCTTTGCTCGTTGCATGAACACGTCGACCGCGCCTGTTTGGCGGTGCGGATGCGGATTGATGCCCAGGGCAACAAGCTGTCGCACCGCTTTGTGCGTGGGTTGATGCGCTCTGTCGCATCGCTGCATTATGCGCAGGTGCAAGCGGCGATCGATGGGCGGGCCGATGACAAAACCGCCCCCCTTCTGGACCCGATTTTGCGTCCGCTTTATGCGGCCTATGAGGCGCTGAAACTGGCGCGGTCGGCGCGGCAACCGCTGGATCTGGATCTGCCCGAGCGCAAGATCGTGCTGGATGATGCGGGCAAGGTTACCTCGGTGGCGTTTTACGAACGCTTCGATGCCCACAAGCTGATTGAAGAGATGATGATCCTGGCCAACGTTGCCGCGGCCGAAGAATTGGTGCGGCTGAAGCAGCCGCTGCTTTTCCGCGTTCATGAAGAACCGTCGCCCCAAAAGCTTGATGCGCTGCGCGAGGTTGCCGAAGCATCGGGCATGACACTGGCCAAAGGGCAGGTGCTGAAAACCGCGCATTTGAACCGCTTGCTCAGTGCGGCCGAGGGCACCGAGTTTGATGAGCTTATCAATCTTACCACCCTGCGCAGCATGACTCAGGCCTATTATAACGCTGAAAACTTTGGGCATTTCGGGCTGGCATTGCGGAACTATGCGCATTTCACCTCGCCCATCCGGCGCTATTCCGACCTTATCGTGCATCGGTCGCTGATCGCCGGGCATGGCTGGGGCAAGGACGGGCTTTCGGCCTGGGATGTTGAAAATCTGGATGAAACCGCCAAGCTGATTTCCGACACCGAGCGCCGCAGCATGGCCGCAGAGCGCGATACGACCGACCGTTATCTTGCCGCCTTCTTGGCCGACCGGGTTGGCAGCAGCTTTGCCGGGCGCATCTCGGGGGTGCAGCGCTTTGGGCTGTTTGTGAAGCTGGATGAAACAGGGGCGGATGGCTTGATCCCGATCCGCGCGGTGGGGCGCGAGTTTTTCCATTTTGATGACAAGACCCAAACTCTGACAGGGTCCGATACCGGCACCACCATTGGGATCGGCCAGCGCGTTGTGGTCAAATTGGCCGAGGCGATTCCGGTGACGGGTGGCTTGGTGTTGGAACTGCTTGAAATTGACGGGGCTGCACTCGCTGTCGGTGGGCAGGGCCGCAGGGGCGGGCGCTATCAGCCCCGCAAACCCGGCGCGGCCAATGCCAAAGCTGCCAAGTTGGCGCGCAAGATTGTGCGAAAGCGGCGCTAGGTTTATGAACGATCATTCCGCCAGCCTTTTTGCCAGCTGTCTCCGCAGGGGATTTCTGGGAATTTGCGCGGCGTTCGGTCTGGCTGGCGCGGCTTTCGCGGGGCCACAAGAGACTGAGGCAGGGCTTGGAGAAACCATCGGGGAGGCGATGTTGAGCGAAGGAACCGGCACGCAAGAAGGGCTTTCGGCATGGCTTCCCGCCTTCAAGGACAGGGCTTTGGCCGCGGGGGTTTCCTCGGCCACGCTGGATGCTTTGAACGGCGCCGAATATTTGCCAAAGGTCGTTCACAATGACCGCCATCAGAATGAGTTTACCAAGACTATCTGGGATTATCTGGACAAGGCCGTCTCTGACGACCGCATCGCCAATGGTCGCAAGGCATTGAAAACGCATGGTGATACCCTTTCGCGTATCGAGGCGACCTATGGGGTAGACGCGGAAATCGTGGCGGCGATCTGGGGGCTGGAAAGTGCCTATGGCGCGGTGCGGGGCGATCTGCCGACGTTGCACGCGCTGGCGACGCTGGCCTATGATGGCCGGCGCGGGGCGTTTTTTGAAGGCGAGTTGATTGCAGCCTTGAAAATCCTGCAAAGCGGCGATGCCACCGCGCAAAGCTTGCGTGGGTCATGGGCCGGCGCTATGGGGCATACCCAGTTCATGCCCTCCAGCTGGCACGCCTTTGCCGTTGATTTCACCGGCGATGGCAGGCGCGATATCTGGGGCGATGATCCGACCGATGCCTTGGCGTCGACCGCCGCCTATCTTGCGGGCAAGGGCTGGGCAAAGGGCGCGCCTTGGGGGGTGGAGATCATCCTTCCAGCCGGGTTTGACTATGACTTGACCACCGAACGGGTGAAAAAGCCTGTGGCAGAGTGGCAGGCCTTGGGGGTTCGTTTGCCGGGCGGGGGCGAAGTGCCGGACCACGGGCTTGGGTCGGTCTTGCTGCCGGGGGGCCACAAGGGTGCGGCCTTTTTGATCTTTCAGAACTTCCACGTGATCGAAACCTATAACACCGCAGATGCCTATGTGATTGCCGTGGGTCATTTGGCTGATCGTTTGCGCGGGGCCGGACCAATCATGGCCGATTGGCCGCGTGACGAACGCGCCCTGTCCTTTGACGAACGCATCAGTCTGCAACGAAAGCTGACTGCGTCGGGGTTCGATACCGGGGGCGTCGATGCCAAGATGGGGCCGAAAACCGTGGCTGCGGTAAAGGCCTTTCAAAAGGCGCGCGGGATGGTTCCTGACGGGTTTCCCAGCCTGTCCGTCTTGCAGGCGCTGCAATAACAATTCCGTGAAGCCGGGGCTTTCAGACCAAAGTCTGTATCCTTCGATATCGGCTTGCGGCTAGGCTACGAGATGTAAAATGCCACCTGAATTGGCCAACGGAGAGCCCCATGAAAACCTTTGCCAAAACGCTGATTGTCAGCGCGCTTTTGATAACCGGAACCGCTTTTGCCGAAACCGAGCCTACAACGCAGGAAGTCATCGCGCGCCATGCGCTGATGAAATCCCTTGGCGGTGCGGCCAAGGCACTGGGCGGCATGGCCTCGGGCGAGGTGGCCTTTGATGCCGCCGCTGCCGAAGCCGCCAAACAGGCGCTGATTGCCGGCGCGGCCGGGATCGAAGAAAAGTTCACCGCCAATGTCGAAGATGCCGGCAGCGCGGCCAAGCCCGAGGTTTGGACCAACTGGGATGATTTTCTTGCCAAGGGCAAGGCGCTGGGCACTGCCGCCGAAGCGCTGGATGTGGCCTCGGCTGAAACCATCGGTGCCGGGATGGGCGGGATCGGGGGGTCTTGCAAGGGATGCCACACCGACTATCGCGTCGCGAACTAAGCCAAGCTGTCGCATTGCAACAGCCAAAACCCCCAGAGCGATTTCTGGGGGTTTTTTTCGTATCCTAGCCGCAGCTCACACGGGCAATCTTTCCGGTTTCATCGATTTCGATGTTCAACCTGTCAGCGCTGTAATCCATCGTCACCGCCATGCCGGGGTGGATGATGCGCACTGGGTTGGCGAATTTCATCCTCTGCAAGATGGTCTCGGACTGGCCGACCAAATATTGCAACTCGGGCGCGCCGCAGCCTGTCGCGGGCGGCAGCGGGTCATCTGTCATGCCCGGATCGGGCGGGACAGTGCCTTCGACACAGGCCGCAAAGGCAAAGGGCAACAACAGGGCCATGGCGCGCATGGGCCACCTCCAAAACACCGGTTAACCGCACATCATCCGCAGAATGCGGCCTGTCACATCCACCTCGGCATTCAGCCGCGACGGGTCAATTTCATTGGTAATCTCTTGCCCCGGCCAAAGCACGCGCAACGGTCCGATCAGGCGGAAATCGGCCAGTCGTGCCATCTCTTGGCCCTGCAGATCGGGCAGCTCTGACAGCCCGCAATCGCCATCAGGGCGGGGCCGCAGCATTTCATCCACCGGCCCCATGCGCAGGCCAAAGCCCGGGCCCAGACAGCCTGTCAGCAACAAGGCGGCCAGCAAAGGACGGGCAATCAGCCGCACGACAACCGGTAAACATTGCCCGTTTCGTCAACAAAGGCGTTGATCCGGGCAGAGTTGTATTCCTGCGATCCCAGCGATCCGGGGGCCAGCACCAGCAAGGGTTTGTCGGCCACCGCGGTTTGCAATTCCGCGACCGGCTTTCCGACATAATAGGAAAAGTTCGCGGCATGGCAGATGTCAGGCTCTTTGTCATTCAGCCCGGGGGTTACATCAATGGTGGGGTCGTAAAGCGGCACCGGTTCTGGCTCTGGGGCGCAGGCGGCAAGGCCCGCAAAAACCACACAGATCAGGGAAAAAGCCTTCATGGAATGTCGTTTCCTGCGTTGCAATCTGCCACTTTCTGGCACAGCCTGCGCGCGTTGATAAGGGGAGGAATTTAAAAATGCGCACCCGTGCCGCAGTCGCCGTTGCCGCTGGCAAACCGCTTGAGATCATGGAAGTGAACCTTGATGACCCCAAAGAAGGCGAGGTTCTGATTGAGATCAAGGCCACCGGCATTTGCCACACCGATGAATTCACCCTGTCCGGTGCCGATCCTGAAGGCATCTTCCCGTCGATCCTTGGGCATGAAGGCGCAGGCGTTGTGGTCAAATGTGGCCCCGGCGTGAAAAGCCTGAAACCGGGCGATCACGTGATCCCGCTTTACACCCCCGAATGCCGCGAATGCCCGTCTTGCCTTAGCCGCAAGACCAACCTTTGCACCGCCATTCGCGCCACCCAAGGCCAGGGCCTTTTGCCAGATGGCACGACGCGCTTTTCCATGTTGGATGGTACGCCAATCTATCACTACATGGGCTGCTCGACCTTTGCCCAACACACAGTCATGCCGGAAATCGCGCTGGCCAAGGTGCGCGAAGACGCGCCCTTCGACAAGATCTGCTACATCGGCTGCGGCGTGACCACCGGCATCGGCGCGGTGCTGAACACGGCCAATGTCGAACAGGGCGCGAAGGCGGTGGTCTTTGGTCTGGGCGGCATCGGTCTGAATGTCATTCAGGGCCTGAAAATGGCTGGGGCCGACATGATCATCGGCGTTGACCTGAACGATGACAAGGAAGATTGGGGCCGTCGCTTTGGCATGACCCATTTCGTGAACCCCAAAAAGATTGACGGGTCGGTCGTTCAGCATATCGTCGACATGACCAAGACGCCGTTCGACAAGATCGGAGGGGCGGATTACTCGTTCGATTGCACCGGCAACGTCAAGGTGATGCGCGATGCGCTGGAATGCACCCACCGCGGTTGGGGCCAGTCGATCATCATTGGTGTTGCGCCCGCAGGTGCTGTCATTGAAACCCGGCCCTTCCAACTGGTCACGGGGCGCATCTGGAAAGGCACCGCCTTTGGTGGCGCGCGCGGCCGTACCGATGTGCCGAAGATTGTTGACTGGTACATGGAAGGCAAGATCGAGATTGATCCGATGATCACCCATATCCTGCCATTGGAGCGGATCAACGAAGCCTTTGATCTGATGCATGAAGGCAAATCGATCCGCTCGGTCGTGGTTTATTGACGGCTTGGTGCCCTTAGGTAAGGCGGTTCGGCAGAAACGGGTTGCCAGAGCCGCTCTTGCCATGCCCAACTGCACCTTAGGGGACGGATTCGCCCGCAGGGGCGACAAGTGTGGTGTGGGGTGGCGCCTTGGAAGCGGGCGATGAGTTGGCAGAGTTCGCCATCGACTTCCTGTTGACGGGCCGCGGTACGGCCCGCCAGCTTGTCTGTGCACTTGCGCAGCGCTGGCCCGCCCATCCGGCGCTGGAATATGTGCTGATCCTGTCTCTGGCGGCGAATGCGATTGAAAGCACCTGGTCTGGTGCCGAATCCGGGCGGCTGGCCTGCGACACATGGCGCATGGCGGCCCTTGTTGGCGTTGATCTTTTTGATGCCCAGTCGATGGGTCTTCCCCATCACACGGGCCATGATCTGGTTGCCTATTGGCGCGCCCATGACCCGTTCTTCCTGAACGCCTGACCTTGCGCCCGGCCCTGACCGGGGCCAGACTGGCCTTTGCATCTATAGGAGAAACCGGATGAACGGCGCTGAATCATTGGTGAAAACCCTTCTGACATCGGGCGTCGATGTGTGCTTTGCCAACCCGGGCACATCCGAGATGCACTTTGTCGCAGCCCTTGATGACCACCCCGAGATGCGCTGCATCTTGTGTCTGTTCGAAGGCGGCACATCCGGCGCGGCGGATGGCTACTTTCGCATGTCGCGCAAGGTGGCCGCGACGCTCTTGCACCTTGCCCCCGGTTTCGGGAATGCCTTTGCCAACCTGCACAATGCCCGCAAGGCGCAGTCTGGCGTGGTGAATGTCATGGGCGAACATGCCAGCTATCATTTGCGCCACGAAAGCCCTTTGAAGGGCGATACTGCCGGCATTTCGCAGGCTATTTCCCATTGGACCCGCACCAGCGCCGATGCCGCCCAAGTGGCTGGCGATGGAGCGGCGGCCGTGCAAGCCGCGCGCAGTTTGAATGGGCAGATCGCAACCCTGATCCTTCCGGCCAATACAGCCTGGGAAGAGGGCGGCGCGCCTGCAATCGCGGCCCCCGCACCTGCCCTGCGCAAACCCGCAGCCACCCAGATTGCCGCCGCAGCCAAGGCGCTGCGCCAGCCGGGCGCGGTTTTGATGGTGGATGGGGAAGCCCTTTTCACCGAAACCGCCCAGATCGCCGCGCGCATTTGTGCGGCCACCGGCGCGCGGCTGATGGCCCCGTTCTTTGCCGCGCGGTCGCGCCACGGTGCGGGTTCGGTCAAGATGGACCGGCTCGCCTATGAGGTGGATCTGAACATCGCCATTCTGGCGGATGTCAAAACGCTGGTATTGTGCGGCGCGCAACGCCCCACCGCGTTCTTCGCCTATCCCGGCAAGCCCAGCCTGCCCGAGGCCCCCGGAACCGCCGTGCTTGAGCTGGCCGATATCACCATGGATATTCCCGGCACTCTTGATGCTTTGGCGACAGCGCTTGGCCCCTTGCCCGATTTGCCTGCCGACAGCCTGCAGCCGCTGGTCTTGCCGCCCCTACCCTCTGGCGTGCTGACATTGGAAAAGGTGGGGCAGGCGATTGCCAATCTCATGCCCGAAGACTGTGTCGTCGTGAACGAGGCCATCACCTCGGGCGCGCCGGTGGCGGGGCCCTTGCGGGGCGCGCGCGGTCACGAATGGCTGGTCACCATGGGCGGGTCAATCGGGGCGGGCCTGCCAACTGCGGTCGGTGCGGCGGTTGCCTGCCCCGAGCGCAAGGTTTTGTGCCTTTCGGGCGATGGTTCGGCCATGTACACGCTGCAATCGCTGTGGACCATGGCGCGCGAAGGTCTTGATGTCTGCACGGTCATCTTCGCCAATGATACCTACCGGATCCTGCACGGAGAGCTGGTCAATGTGCGGGCAAAGTCGGGGGCGAATGTCGCGCGGATGTTCGACATGGTGGACCCGACACTGGATTGGGTGGCCTTGGCCAAAGGCCCCGGCGTGCAAGCGGTGCGGATCGAAACGGCCGAGGCGTTCAACGCCGCCTTTGCCGATGCCATGGCGACCAAG
>JAIOXV010000066.1 GCA_021741465.1 Paracoccaceae bacterium | reverse complement strand
GGGCGGCTTGGGCAATAAGCGCGGCAGGGCTGCCCTTGGCAAGCTTTGCCAAAAGCTGCGCGCGGGCAGGCGGTGTGGGCGCACGGCCCGCAAAGCGATCCAACAGCGCGCGAAACCGTTTGGGCCGCCAGATGTGGCGCAAAAGTGCAGCCTTGCGGCGCGGTGTGGTTTCAAGGCCGCGCACCGCCGCCATGAGAATGCCGATATCACCGGTAACGGCGCGCAGCGAAAGCCCTTGAAGGCATTCGGCAAAAAGCGAAAACACCTCAGCATCGGCGGCTTCGGGTGCGGCGCGGTCAAACACCTCGAACCCGACTTGCATATATTCGCTGGCGCGCGGGCCAAGGTGATCTTGTTTGCGGAAAACCTCGCCCATATAGGCATAGCGGGCAGGATCCGCACCATGTGCCATATGCGCCTGCACGACAGGCACGGTAAAATCCGGCCGCAGCATCATTTCGCCACGCAACGGGTCATGGGTGACATAGGCGCGGGCGCGAATGTCTTCGCCGTAAAGGTCCAGCAGGGTTTCAGCAGGCAAAAGGATGTCAGCATCAACCGGAACCGCGCCTGCACTTAGGAAGGCGGCGAAAAGGCGCTCTGCCTCGGCGCGGATGGCGGGTTTCAGCGTCATTGCCCCAGTATTTTCCGCACCTGCGCGACCAGATCTGCGCGCGGAACCTCAACCTGCGCGGGGCGGTCTTTCCATTCCTCAAGCGTTGCCGAGGCGGCGATCTTGGCACCAAGGATCAGGTCTTTCAAAATGACCACGCCCTTTTCGGCTTCGGTCTCGCCCTGAATCACCGCCACCGGGCTTTCGCGTTTGTCGGCATATTTCAACTGGTTGCCAAAATTCTTGGGGTTGCCCAAGTAAACCTCGGCGCGGATGCCCGCATTGCGCAGATCTGCGACCATGGCCATATAATCCGCCATACGGTCACGATCCATCACCGTAACCACAACCGGGCCCACCGACGCACCGCCAATACGACCCTTTGCACGCAGGGCCGCAAGCAGGCGGTCAACACCAATGGACACCCCGGTTGCAGGCACCGCTTGGCCGGTAAAGCGCTTGACGAGATCGTCATAGCGCCCGCCCCCGGCCACCGAACCGAACTGCCGCTTGCGGCCCTTTTCATCCAGGATTTCAAACGTCAGTTCGGCCTCATAAACTGGGCCGGTATAGTAGCCAAGGCCACGGACAACGCCGGGGTCCAGCACGATACGGTCCGCGCCATAGCCCTGCCGATCCAGAAGTTCGGCCATGGTTTCAAGTTCGGACACGCCCTCCGCGCCAATCACCGAAGCCCCGACCAGTTCGCGCAATCGCGCAACGGTTTCGGCACCGCTGGCGCGCTTGGCCGATGTAAAGCCCATCACCACCTCGGCCTGAGCGTCACTAAGCCCCGCCCCTTTGGTGAAATCACCACTTTCGTCCTTGCGGCCAGCGCCCAGCAAGGCGCGCACACCGTCATCACCCAGACGGTCGATCTTGTCGATGGCGCGCAGAACGATCCCACGTTCGGCCTCTTTGTCGTCACCCGACAAGCCGGCCACTTCCATCACCCCGTTCAGAACCTTGCGGTTGTTCACCTTCACCACATAGTCGCCGCGTGGGATGCCAACCACTTCCAAGGCATCCGACAACATGGCGCAAATCTCGGCGTCGGCGGCCACACTCGAAGAGCCGACCGTATCCGCATCACATTGATAAAACTGTCGAAACCGTCCCGGTCCGGGCTTTTCATTACGCCATACCGGCCCCATCGCATAGCGGCGATAGGGCGAGGGCAGATCGTTGCGGAACTGGGCCGCCACCCGCGCCAAGGGGGCGGTCAGGTCATAGCGCAGCGCCAGCCAATCGGCATCTTCGTCTTGCCAGCCAAAGACACCTTCATTCGGGCGGTCCACATCGGGCAGGAACTTCCCCAGCGCCTCGACCGTTTCAACCGCCGAGGTTTCCAGCGGATCAAACCCATAGCGATGATAGACGCCGGTAATGGCATCCAGCATCGCTTTTCGTTCCGTGACCTCTGCCCCGAAATAGTCGCGAAACCCTTTGGGGGTTTCAGCACGGGGGCGGCGGACCTTGCCTTCGGATTTTTTGGCATCTGACATGGATTTGCACCTTGCATCGCTTGGCCCTTCCTCTAACGAAGGGGGAAAGGCACGGCAAGCGCAGGATGGGACAAATGGACCGATTGGAAGCTGCGGAAGAGCGCATGGCGCATCTGATCCGCGCCGTCGAGGATTTGTCGGACGTGGTGGCAGCCCAGCGCAAGGAAATCGACACCCTCACCCGCCGGGTCCAGATGCTGATGGAGCGCGAGGCCGAACGCGAGGTGATGGGCCTTGGCTCGGCCGAAGCCAACGTGCCGCCGCCGCATTGGTAGGCCATGCAGTTCGCGGGAGCATCAAGGTGTTGGTCGTCGTGGCAAGAAACATTGCCCTGCCACAGGCAATGCCACCAGATCTGGCCTTTGATCCAGCGATGTTCAGGGCGTTGAAGATGAGCGAAACCCATGCGCGGCCTTGATCTGCGGGGGCTGGCCCTGACCTTGGTTTTGGGGGCGATCGGCGGCGTTGCCGCCCATGCGGCCCATCTGCCCTTGGGGTATCTTCTGGGCTCGATGGTGCTGGTGGGCACGCTGGCGGCACTTGATTTCCGGCCCTTGGGGAAAACTCTGGTTCTGCCCGCCCGGTTGCGCTTTTCCTTTGTTCCGGTGATCGGGGTTACCATCGGCGGGGCCTTCACCCCCGAGGTCGCCCGTGCGGCACTTGGTTGGGGGCCGTCTTTGGCGGCACTTTTTGTCTTTGTGCCCATGGCCCATGCGCTTGGCTACATGGTGTACCGGCGCGGTGGGTTTGACCCGAACGAAGCGTTTTATAGCTCGGTGCCAGGCGGGCTGATCGAAAGCGTGCAGATGGGCGAAGAAGCCGGGGCGGATGTGCGGCTCTTGATCGTGACGCAGACCTTGCGGCTGATCCTGACCATCATCGCTGTGCCGATGATCTTTCTGACACTGACCGGCCATGCCGTGGGATCGGCAGCAGGGGCCACCATGATTGGGGCATCGGCCCCGGTAACAGGCCAAGACATCGTGTTGATGGTGGCTGCCGGGGCGATCGGCGCCCAGGCGGGCAAGCGGCTGTGTCTGCCCGGCTATATCATCACCGGGCCGCTGCTGTGCTCGGCCGTGCTGCATGCCACGGGGCTGATGCAATCAATCCCGCCCGCGTGGCTTGTATCGGTGACACAAGTCATTTTGGGTGCGGGCCTTGGCGTGCGCTTTGTCGGCATGGACCACAAGCTTTTGGCAAGATGCGGAAAACTGGCGCTGCTGAACGGCGCCTTGGCACTCAGCCTGGCCTTTGCTTTTGCCGGGGTCATCCACTGGACGACATCCGCACCCATTGCCGCAGCCTTCCTGGCCTTTGCCCCTGGTGGGTTGGCGGAAATGAGCCTGATCGCGCTGAGCCTGAACATGTCGGTGATCTATGTCACCGCGCATCATGTGTTGCGGATCGTCCTGGCGGTAAGCTTTGCCAAGATGGGAAAAAGGCTGACCCCCCGCTGAGCGGGTCTTTTTCCCTCTGCTGCAGAGGCCAAGATCTTGCCGGCACATACCGAAATCGGGCTGGCTTATTTCAAGGATGAAATCGCCCGCTGCAAGGATCGTTTTGCCTTCTGTGCCAGCTGGGAAGGCTAAGGCGCGGCGGCCTACTCTTCGGTTCGGCCATCGCTTTCGCGGTTCTTCGGATATCCCTTTAAGGGGAAGGCTGGCAACCAGCCCTCGCGCCGGATGGTCCACAGCTCATAGCTTGGCCGGAACTGATCTGGCGCATCAAAAGCGCCAAGATTGATGCCGATCTCATCGTCAAAATGGGCATAGACCGGAGAGCCACAGGTCGGGCAGAAGACGCGGCCTTGATAGGTTCGGGCCTCGCCCGTCACGGTCACGGCGGTTTGTGGGAAGATCGCTGAGGCGTGAAACAGCGCGCCGTGGTTCTTGCGGCAGTCAAGGCAATGGCAGATGCCGGTGCGATAGGGCGCGCCCTTGGCCTCAAAGCGCAGGGCCCCGCAAAGGCAGCCGCCGGTTGTTGTTTTCGCCCTGCCCTCCACGATTTACCCGCCCCCTGCGCTGTTAGATATCTTCAACCAGAACCACGCCCTGCATCGCCTTGATCGCGCCCTTGATCTGCGGCGTCACAGGATAGGGGGTCGGCAAAGCAATGTCGATTTCGCGGCCCTGTTCATCGGGAAGGCAAAGCGTGATCTGCGCACGATTGCGCCCTTCAAGTTTTGCTAAAATGCTAGCAAGAGACGGAATGGTTTCGGCGCGGTTTATGTGTATGCGGATGGCCTGTGCGCCTGCCTGATCGGCCACGGCATCGATCGGCTGCACGCCATTGGCCAGCAGCTTGACGCCATCGCCATCGGGGTCGACCTTGACGGTCAGAACCACATTCTTGCCCGGCTCCAGATGATCGCGCGCGGCTTCCAACACATCTGAAAAGACGGTAACTTCATAAAGCCCGGTCGGGTCGGACAGCGACACAAAGGCAAAGCGATTGCCCTTTGCGCTTTTGCGTTCCTGTTTCGCCGCGACAGAGCCTGCAATCTTGCCGACAAAAGGCCCGTTGGCGGCGCGGGCAGTAATTTCGGACAAGGTTTTCACATCGCGGCGTTTCAGCGCCGACATGTAGTCATCCAGCGGGTGGCCAGACAGGTAAAAGCCGACGGCCTGATGTTCATGGCCCAGCCGTTCAACCGGAAGCCAGTCATCGCGATAGGCAAGGCGCGGTTCGGGAATGTCGGCCCCGGTATCGCCAAAAAGGCTGACCTGATTTGACCCTTTGGCTTCGTGAATGGCTGCGGAATAGGCGACCAGCGCATCAAGCCCTTCAAAAACGCGGGCGCGGTTGGGGTCGATCTGGTCAAAGGCCCCGGCGCGGGCCAGCATTTCGAGCGGACGCTTGCCGACACGTTTCAGATCTACCCGACGGGCGAAATCGAACAGCGTGGCAAAAGGCTTTTCGCCGGCATCGGTGTTGCGGGCGTCGACGATCATCTTCATCGCCTCGACACCAACGTTCTTCAGCGCGCCCAGCGCATAAACCAGCGCCTGATCCTGAACCTTGAACGTGGCGCCTGAAAGATTGACACACGGGGCAACAACAGGGATCGCCAGCTTGTCCAGCTCGCGTTTGTAAACGGCCAGCTTGTCGGTCAGATGCATATCGCAATTCATCACGCCGGACATGAATTCGACCGGGTGATTGGCCTTCAGCCAGCCGGTTTGATAGCTGACAACCGCATAGGCTGCAGCGTGCGATTTGTTGAAACCATAGTTGGCGAATTTCTCAAGCAGGTCGAAGACTTCGCCCGATTTCTTGGCGTCAATGTCATGGGTGGCCTTGCAGCCTTCGATGAATTTCGGCCGTTCCTTGGCCATTTCCTCGGCAATCTTCTTACCCATGGCCCGGCGCAACAGGTCTGCACCGCCAAGCGAATAACCCCCCATCACCTGTGCAATCTGCATCACCTGTTCTTGGTAAACGATGATGCCTTGGGTCTCCTTCAGGATATGGTCGATGGTGGGATGAATGGATTCCAGCGGCCGCAGGCCGTGCTTGACCTCGCAATAGGTCGGGATGTTTTCCATGGGGCCAGGGCGATACAGCGCAACAAGCGCCACGATGTCCTCGATGCAGGTGGGTTTCATGCGCCGCAGCGCATCCATCATGCCCGAGCTTTCGACCTGAAACACCGCAACCGTCTTGGCAGCGGCATAAAGTTCGTAGGTGGCCTTATCGTCCAACGGGATATGGCCGATGTCATTTTCCGCCCCAGGCTTCGGGGTGTACAGCGTGCGCCCATCGGCCGAAATGTGCAGCGGACGGCCCTGCGCCCGGATCTGGCGAATGGCATCCTGAATCACGGTCAGGGTTTTCAGGCCAAGAAAGTCGAACTTTACCAACCCGGCGGCTTCGACCCATTTCATGTTGAACTGGGTTGCGGGCATGTCCGACCGCGGATCTTGGTACAAGGGCACCAATTCATCCAAGGGCCGATCCCCAATCACCACCCCGGCGGCGTGGGTAGAGGCGTTGCGATAAAGCCCTTCGATTTCCTGTGCATAGGTCAGCAAACGCCCGACAACTTCTTCCTTTGCAGCCTCGCGCAGGCGGGGTTCATCCGCCAGCGCCTTGGTGATGGAAACGGGTTTCACCCCTTCGACCGGGATCATCTTCGACAGCCGGTCCACCTGCCCGTAAGACATTTGCAAGACCCGACCCACGTCGCGCACCGCTGCCTTTGACAGCAAAGCGCCAAAGGTAATGATCTGCGCCACCTTTTCGCGGCCATAGTGATCTTGCACATAGCGGATCACCTCTTCACGGCGGTCCATGCAAAAGTCGATATCGAAGTCGGGCATCGAAACCCGCTCGGGGTTGAGAAATCGTTCGAAAAGCA
Source organism: Paracoccaceae bacterium (assembly GCA_021741465.1). GTDB lineage: Bacteria > Pseudomonadota > Alphaproteobacteria > Rhodobacterales > Rhodobacteraceae > Tabrizicola_A. The sequence continues at coordinate 8,429 of JAIOXV010000066.1, read as the reverse complement.
GTGCATAGCGCAAAGGATCAAGGTCGGTGATCGTCAGCACATAGGCGACAAGGCTGCCCGCACCCGACCCCCGCCCCGGGCCGACCGGAATGTCATGCGCCTTGGCCCATTTGATGAAATCGGCCACGATCAGGAAATAGCCCGGAAAGCCCATCTTCTCGATGATCTCAATCTCGAATTTCAGGCGGGCTTCATATTCTTCGCGCGGGGCGGCAAGCTCGATCACCGCAAGGCGTTTTTCCAGCCCCTCCCAAGCCTGACGGCGCAGTTCTTCCACCTCGTCATCAGCAAAACGCGGCAGGATCGGCTTGCGCTTGGACGCCATGAAGGCGCAGCGCTGGGCAATTTCAACAGTGTTTTCAAGCGCCTCTGGCAGGTCGGCGAAAAGCGTGGCCATTTCGGCCTCGGACTTGAAATAATGCTGGGGTGTCAGGCGGCGGCGGGGCTCTTGCTGGTCAACATAGGCGCCTTCGGCGATGCAGATCAGCGCGTCATGGGCCTCGTACATTTCAGGTTTTGGGAAATAGACATCATTGGTCGCGACCAGCGGCAAGCCCATTTCATAAGCGAATTCGATATGGCCGCGCTCGGAGCGTGCCTCGGGTTCGGGCAGGCGGCCACCTTCGCCGGGGTGGCGCTGCAATTCGACGTAAAGGCGGCCCGGATAGATGCCCGCCAAGCGTTCCAAAAGCGCGCGCGCCTTTGCCCCCTGCCCGGCGGCCAGCAAGCGGCCAAGCGGGCCATCCGGCCCCCCGGTCAGGCAGATAAGGCCCTCGCCATGGGTGGAAAGTTCGCCCAGCGTCACTTGCGGCAGCTGCCCGCCCTTGCCGATATACAGGCAAGAGTTCAGCTTCATCAGGTTCATATAGCCCGCTTCAGACTGGGCCAAAAGCACGATGGGCGCAGGGGCGCGGGGCTTTTCGCCGGGCTGTGCCGGATCATGGGCAAGGCTGATCTGGCAGCCGACAATCGGTTGCACCCCGGCATCCTTTGCCAGCACGGAAAATTCCAGCGCGGCGAACATGTTGTTGGTATCGGTCACCGCCACCGCCGGCATCTGAGCCGCGACACAGGATTTGATAAGCTTCTTGACCGGCATCGCGCCTTCAAGCAGCGAATGTTCGGTGTGGACGCGCAGATGAATGAATCGGACAGCGGACATGCCACCAGCCTATCGAAGCTGCGGCGGCGGCGAAAGAGCATCTAATTTTCTTTTAGAATTTGAAGCTGCTTCCAAAAAATGCCAAAAAGTAGGTCTTGCCAGAATCTTTGGCAACATGGCTTCATAGGCTGACAACAGAAGGCAAAATGCCACATCAGGCGCGTGAACCGCTTTACGCCGCATCGGGCGGTCACGCAGAATGCCTGAAACCGGGGAGAAGGCGGCGGGTTTGAAAATGGCTGAGATCGCGTTTCTCTTGAACGGAACGCCGGTCCGGGTGTCTGGCGATGCGCCGACCCGGACACTTCTCGATTTTCTGCGCGAGATAAAGGGGCTTTCGGGCACGAAAGAGGGCTGCAACGAAGGCGATTGCGGCGCTTGCACCGTGATGGTTACCGATGAAAGCGGCGCTGCGCGGGCGCTGAATTCTTGCATCCTGTTTCTGCCGCAGTTGCAGGGCAAGGCGGTGCGCACCGTCGAAGGGCTGTCGGGCCCAAAGGGCGAGATGCATCCGGTGCAATCGGCCATGGTCGATCATCATGGTAGCCAATGCGGGTTTTGCACGCCGGGCTTTTGCGTATCAATGGCCGTTGGCCATCTGGATGGACGATCCGACCATGACACGGTGCTTGCGGGCAACCTATGCCGCTGCACAGGCTATGCGCCGATCATCCGCGCGGCAAAGGCGGCCGAGACTGCGGCTGTGCCAGACTGGATGGCAACCGACGCCGTGCAATTGAAGGCACAGGCACAGAGCGACGGTGCGGGCATGGGGGCGCTTGACGCCTTCGCCACCTGGTATGAGGCCAACCCCGATGCCACGTTGATCGCCGGGGCCACCGATGTTGGGCTTTGGGTGACAAAACAGCTGCGCGATTTGCCGAAACCGACCTTCCTTGGCGCGATTGCCGGGCTGAACCAGATCGAGCGGCACGGCGATATGCTGCGCTTTGGCGCGGGGGTCACGATAGAGGCGCTGCGTTCTGCCATCGCCCCCTTGCACCCGTCTTTTGCCGAAATGCTGCGGCGCTTTGCCAGCCTTCAGGTCCGCAATGCCGCCACCATCGGCGGCAATATTGCCAACGGCAGTCCGATCGGCGACGCCCCGCCCGCCTTGATCGCGCTTGGGGCCACTTTGCATCTGCGCAAAGGAGCCACGCGGCGTGACATGGCGCTGGAAGATTTCTTCCTTGAGTATCGCAAGCAAGACCGCCTTCCGGGCGAATTTGTCGAGGCGGTAAGCCTTCCCATCAGCGCCCCGGCGATGCGGGTTTACAAACTGTCCAAACGCTTTGACCAAGATATTTCGGCAGTCTGCGCCGGGTTCAACGTTTCGGTTTCTGGTGGTGTTGCCACCACGGCCCGCCTGGCCTTTGGGGGCATGGCAGGCGTTCCCAAACGGGCTGCGGCGACGGAAGCGGCGCTGATCGGCAAGCCTTGGAATTTGGAAACCCTGGCTGCAGCGAAAGATGCGCTTGCGCAGGATTTCACGCCGCTGACCGATATGCGCGCCAGTGCCGCCTATCGTCTGGTGGCCGCCCAAAACATGCTGACGCGCTATTTCCACGATCTTGCCGGACACACGGTCTCGGTTCTGGAGGTGACGCCATGAGCATGGGAAAATCGCTGGCGCATGATTCAGCACCGCTGCATGTGACCGGTCAGGCACGCTATGCCGATGATGTGCCTCTGCCGGCAGGCGCGCTGCATCTGGCCTTTGGCCTGTCCACCTGCGCCCATGGGGTGATCGCGCGCACCGATCTTACTGCGGTGCGGGCAGCCCCGGGGGTGGTAGCGGTCTATTCGGCCGAAGACTGGCCCGAAATGCCCGATTGCAGCCCGTCGGTCCATGACGAACCCCTTTTGGCGGTGGGGCGCGTGCATTACGTTGGGCAGCCGGTGTTTCTGGTGGTGGCCGAAAGCCATTTGGCCGCACGCAAGGCCGCGCGGTTGGGCCAGATCACCTACGACCCCTTGCCCCCGATTTTGACCGTGACCGATGCCCTTGCCGCCAACAGCAGGTTCGAGCAAGGCCCGGTGATCTGGCAAAAGGGCGATGCGACCGGCGCAATTTCCCGCGCGGCGCATGTCCTTGAAGGCAGCTTCGAGGTGGGCGGGCAAGAGCACTTTTATCTGGAAGGCCAGATCGCCCTTGCCCTGCCGGGCGATGATGGCGGGGTCAGCATCATCTCTTCGACCCAGCATCCGACGGAAATTCAGCACAAGGTTGCCCACGCGCTGCACCTGCCGATGAGCGCGGTCAGGGTGGAAACCCGGCGGATGGGCGGGGGGTTTGGTGGCAAGGAAAGCCAAGGCAACGCCCTTGCGATTGCCTGTGCCTTGGCGGCACGCGCCACGGGCAAGCCTTGCAAGATGCGCTATGACCGCGACGATGACATGATGATCACCGGCAAGCGGCATGATCTGCGGATCAACTACCGCGTCGGCCATGATGCCGAGGGGCGGATTTTGGGCATCGAATTCACCCATCTTTTGCGCTGTGGCTGGAGCCAGGATCTGTCCTTGCCCGTGGCTGACCGGGCGATGCTGCATGCCGACAACTGCTATCACCTGCCCGACATCCGCATTCAAAGCCACCGTCTGCGCACCAACACCCAATCGGCCACCGCCTATCGTGGCTTTGGTGGGCCGCAGGGGATTGTCGGCATGGAACGCGTGATCGACCATGTGGCCCATGCCGTCGGGCGCGAGGCGTTGGATGTGCGGATCTTGAACTTTTATCGGTCAAACGGGGAAGGTGGGCCGGGCACAGCCAAGCGCTTTGGCGAGCCGCATTCGCCGGGCAATTCCCAGCCTCAGACCACGCCGTTTCATATGGAAGTGGAAGATTTCATTGGTCACGAATTGGTGGCCGAATTGGAAAAATCCAGCAACTACCGGGGCCGAAAGGCCGACATTGCCGCGTGGAACAGCACAAATGCGATCTTGAAGCGCGGCATTGCGCTGGTGCCGGTGAAGTTCGGAATTTCCTTTACGCTGACGTGGCTTAATCAGGCCGGGGCCTTAGTACATGTCTATCAAGACGGCTCGGTCATGCTGAACCACGGCGGCACCGAGATGGGTCAGGGGCTGAACCAGAAGGTCGCCCAAGTGGTCGCCGGCGTCTTTGGGCTGGAGGCTGATGCGGTGAAGATCACCGCGACCGATACGGCCAAAGTGCCAAACACCTCGGCCACAGCGGCCAGCTCTGGGTCAGATCTGAACGGGATGGCGGCGCGGGCAGCGGCAGAAACCATCCGCGCCCGCATGGCCGGATTCATCGCCGACAAGCATGGTGTGCCGGTTTCCAGTGTCAGGTTCGAAGCCGGTCAGGTCAAGGTCGCGGGCGAGCATTACGGCTTTGCCCAAGTTGCGGCATGGGCCTATCAGGCGCGCATCTCGCTGTCGTCCACAGGCTATTATGCCACGCCAAAAATCACCTGGGACCGTATGGCCGGACGCGGCAGGCCTTTCCTTTACTTCGCTTATGGGGCGGCGGTAACGGAAGTGGTGATTGACACGCTGACCGGTGAAAACCGCATTCTGCGGGTTGATATCCTACATGACACCGGCAGTTCCCTGAACCCGGCTTTGGACATCGGGCAGGTCGAGGGGGCCTATGTGCAAGGCGCAGGCTGGCTAACGACGGAAGAGCTGGTGTGGAACGACAAGGGCCATCTGACCACCCATGCGCCCTCTACCTATAAGATCCCTGCGTGTTCCGACCGCCCGCCGGTCTTTAACGTGGCCCTGTGGGGCAAGCCCAACCGCGAAGATACCGTGGGCAAATCAAAGGCCGTGGGCGAGCCCCCGTTCAACCTTGGCATTTCGGCCCTCTTGGCCTTGTCAGATGCAATCGCAGCCTGTGGCGATAGGGCGGACTATGTCGCGCTGGATGCCCCTGCAACGGCAGAGCGGGTGTTGATGGCAGTCAGAAAGCAGCAGGGCCATGTTTGACCTGACCGCCCTGTCCCAAGCTGTCGCCACCCATGGCCGCGTGGCCCGGGTGGTGATTGCGGCGTTTAAGGGATCTTCTCCGCGCGAGGTGGGGGCGGCGATGCTGGTTTGGCAGGGGGGGCAATCCGGCACCATTGGCGGCGGTGCGCTGGAATGGCAGGCCGCGCGCCGCGCGCGCGCCTTGCTGGCGACAGAAACCACCCAGCTGGACCACGAGGCTTTGGGGCCAAAGCTGGGCCAATGTTGCGGCGGGGCGGTGACGCTTTTGACCGAGGTGTATCACGCGGGCAATCTGCCCCTATCGGCCCCGGTCATCGCCCGCAGCCTTGATGGCAGCCCGATGCCGCTGGCCGTCAAACGGCTGATCGACCGGGCGCGCGGGCAAGGCAGCGCCCCTGCCCCGCAGATGGTGCAGGGCTGGATGGCCGAGCCTTTGGCCGCAGCCTCGCGTCAGGTCTGGATCTGGGGTGCTGGCCATGTCGGGCGCGCGCTGATCGATGTGCTTGCGCCCTTGCCCGGGCTTGCAATCACCTGGGTTGATACGGGGCTTGAACGTTTTCCCGAAGCTTTGCCGCAGAATGTGCGGGCACTGCCGGTGGTCGACCCGGCCCTTGCCGTGGATTTGGCCCCCAAAGAGGCCGAGCATCTGATCCTGACCTATTCCCACGCGCTGGACCTTGAGCTTTGCCACCGGCTTCTTTCCCATGGCTTTTCCGCCTGCGGCTTGATCGGTTCGGCCACGAAATGGGCAAGGTTTCAGGCGCGACTTGCCGCTTTGGGGCATTTCGCGGCCAGCATCGCGCAGATCGATTGCCCGATCGGCAATCCCACACTAGGAAAACATCCGCAGGCCATTGCCATTGGCGTGGCCAGCGCCTTCTTGTCCCGGCAATCCTTGCCAAAATCGATGGAGATCACCGGAACATGACGACACAGCCCATTCTCTTGTCGGTTCGGGGTGTCACCAAGGCCTATCCCGGCGTGGTGGCAAATGCGGACGTCAGTTTCGACATCCGCGAGGGCGAGGTGCATTGCCTTCTTGGCGAAAACGGTGCGGGAAAATCGACTATGGTCAAAATGATCTATGGTCTGGTGAAGCCCGACAGCGGCCAGATGACGTGGAAAGGTGGCGAATATGCCCCCAGCGCGCCGCGCGTGGCGCGGGCCACCGGCGTGGCAATGGTATTTCAGCATTTCTCGCTGTTCGAGGCGCTGAATGTGGCCGAAAACGTGGCCCTTGGCATGGAAAACCCACCGCCTTTGAAAGAACTGGCTGCCAAGATCAAATCCGTCTCGGAAGAATACGGTCTGCCCTTGGACCCTACGCGCATGGTGGGCGACCTGTCGGCGGGCGAGCGTCAGCGGGTTGAGATTGTGCGCTGCCTTTTGCAAGACCCCAAGCTTCTTATCATGGATGAGCCGACATCGGTGCTAACCCCGCAAGAGGTGGAAATCCTGTTCAAGACCTTGCGGCAATTGTCGGCCGAAGGCACCGCAATTCTTTATATTTCCCATAAGCTTGAAGAGATCCGCAGCCTGTGCGACGCCGCCACGATCTTGCGGCGCGGTAAGGTTGTGGGCACCGCAGACCCCAAAGCCAGCACCGCGCGGGAATTGGCCGAAATGATGGTTGGGGCCACCCTGACCCCGCCCGAACGGCCCGCGCCAAAAGATTGGGGCGGCGTGCACGCGGCGTTGCAGGTAAAGGCCCTGTCGGCCGCCTCGCCCATTCCGTTTGGCACCAGCCTGAAGGATGTGACCTTCACGGTGAACAAGGGAGAGGTTCTGGGCATTGCGGGCGTGGCCGGCAATGGTCAGGACGAGCTTTTGCTGGCGCTGTCGGGCGAGATCAAATCAGGCGAAGGCATGGTCAAGGCCACCGGGGTTTCGGTTGGCGCGATGGGCCCTGCCGAACGGCGCAAGATCGGCTTTGTAATGGCACCGGAAGACCGGCTTGGCCATGGCGCGGCACCAGATATGTCCTTGGTTGAAAATGCGTTTCTGACAGGTGGGGTTCGCATGGGGCTGGTCAAGAACGGCTTCATCGACTGGGCTGCCACCAAGGAATTCGCCGATGCCGTTATCACCACCTATGACGTGCGCACACCGGGGTCGCATGTTGCGGCGCGCGCACTTTCGGGGGGCAATCTGCAGAAATTCGTGGTGGGGCGTGAACTGATGCAAGAGCCCGATGTCATCGTCATCAACCAACCGACTTGGGGCGTAGATGCGGCGGCAGGCGCCCCGGTCCGGCAGGCCATTCTTGACCGGGCGGCTGCCGGCGCGGCGGTCGTGGTCATCAGCCAAGATCTGGACGAGCTGCTTGAAATTGCTGACACATTCGCCGTTCTGAACGAAGGGCGCCTGACCGTGCCCCGGCCCGTCAAGGGCCTGACCATCGACCAGATCGGCCTGATGATGGGCGGCGCGCATGGAATGGAGGCCGCACATGCTTCGGCTTGAAAGACGCCCGAACCCATCGAAGTTCTGGCTTTATGGCACGCCCTTGGTGGCAGTGTTGCTGACCATGATCGTGGGTGGCACGCTTTTCGCCTTCATGGGAAAAAACCCGGTTGAGGTGATCCGCACGATCTTCTGGGACCCGATCTTTGGCGAGTTCGCCTTTTATCTGCGCGGGCAGCTTTTGGTGAAGGCCGGGCCGTTGATCCTGATCGCCATCGGCCTTGCCTTGGGGTTCAAGGCCGGCATCTGGAACATCGGGGCCGAGGGGCAGTATATCATGGGCGCCATCTGTGGTGCTGCGGTGGGGCTTGCGGTCTATCCGACCGAAAGCCGCTGGATTTATCCCCTGATGGTGATCGCCGGGGCATTTGGCGGCTGGGCCTGGGCGATGATCCCGGCCATTTTGAAAACCCGCTTCAACACCAACGAAATCCTTGTGTCCCTGATGCTGGTCTATGTGGCGGAAACCATCCTTGCCAAGGCCTCGACCGGGTTCTTGAAAAACCCCGAAGGCATGGGCTTTCCGGGCAGCCGCAATTTCTCAAGCTTTCCTGCCGCGTCGAACCCCGAACTGATTGCGGGGTCTGGCATTCACTGGGGCGGGGTGACGGCGGTGGTGGTGGCGGTGGTGGCTTGGGTGCTGCTAAGCCGCCATATCATCGGCTTTCAGATCAAGCTGTCGGGCCAAGCACCGCGTGCGGCGCGGTTCCACGGGGTGAACCCGAATGCGCTGGTGGTGCTGTGCATGGGCATTTCGGGGGGGCTTGCCGGTCTTGCCGGGCTGTTCGAAGTGACGGGTCCGGCGGGCCAAATCACGATCGACTTCAACGTCGGCTATGGCTTTACC
>JAIOXV010000065.1 GCA_021741465.1 Paracoccaceae bacterium | reverse complement strand
CCGCGAACAGTTGAACAAGGGGCTGGAGGCGCGCGGCGTCAAGCTGAGCGTCAACGACTTCATCATCAAGGCCTGCGCGATTGCCTTGCAAGCGGTGCCGGATGCCAATGCGGTTTGGGCAGGCGACCGTATCTTGAAACTGAAGCCTTCAGACGTGGCGGTGGCCGTGGCGGTTGAGGGTGGGCTTTTCACCCCCGTTTTGCGCGACGCTGACAAGAAAACCATGTCAGCCCTGTCAGCCGAGATGAAAGATCTGGCAGGTCGGGCGAAATCAAAAAAGCTGGCGCCGCATGAATATCAGGGCGGGTCTTTCGCGATCTCGAACCTTGGGATGATGGGGATCGAAAACTTCGACGCTGTCATCAACCCGCCGCATGGGGCCATTCTGGCCGTGGGGGCGGGCGTGAAAAAGCCGGTGGTTCTGGCGGATGGCTCTATCGGCGTGGCGACCGTGATGTCGATGACGCTTTCGGTGGATCACCGGGTGATCGACGGGGCTTTGGGGGCCGCGTTCCTGAAGGTCGTCGTCGACAGTCTGGAAAATCCGATTTCAATGCTGGCATGACGCCGGAAATGAAAAAGGCCCCGAGGAAAACCTCGGGGCCTTTTGCCATTTGGACAAAGCTCTTCAAACCTCAGCAGTCACAGTCTTTCAGGCGCTGATCCATGGTGATGGCCGGCTGATCGCAGCCCGCTTCGCCCACGATTTTGGCAGGAACCCCCGCCACCGTCTTGCAAGAGGGCACATCAATCAAAACCACCGACCCCGCAGCAATACGGCTGTTGCACCCAACCGAGATATTGCCAAGAACCTTGGCCCCTGCCCCAATGAGAACGCCATTGCCGATTTTCGGATGCCGGTCGCCGTCTTCCTTGCCCGTGCCGCCAAGGGTTACCGAATGCAGCATCGAGACATTGTCCCCGACAACCGCAGTTTCCCCAATGACGATGGAATGGGCATGGTCGATCATGATCCCCCGGCCGATCCGCGCGGCGGGGTGAATGTCGACGCCAAACACTTCGCTGACCCGCATCTGAACGAAATAGGCCAGATCAAGCCGGCCCTGCGCCCAGAGCCAATTGCCAATGCGATAGGCCTGAACCGCCTGGAAGCCCTTGAAGAACAACAAAGGTTGGATAAAGCGGTGGCAGGCCGGGTCACGGTCATAGACCGCCATGATATCGGCACGCGCCGCCTGCCCGATTTCAGGGTCCTTGTCATGGGCCTCGTCTGCGATTTCGCGCAAGATCTGCTCGCTCATCTCGCCGCTCGCGAGTTTCAGCGAAAACCGATAGGCCAGCGCTTTTTCAAGCGTCGGATGATGCAAAAGGCTGGAATGAACCAGCCCCCCCAGAAGCGGTTCAGCCTGAATCATCTCAAAAGCTTCGTCACGCACCCGCGTCCAGACCGGATCAATTGACGTGAGCTTTGCTTTGGTCTCGGCCATCGTCGCCTCCTTGTTTGGGTGGATATTATCATAGGCCCGCGCGCGAGGACAGCCCATGGCCGCGTTGCGCGTTTTCGGCGCGAAACCGCGCGATCGCCTGCGCCATCACGGCCAAAGACGCCATGCACAGCCCATCCGTCTGCCAAAAACCGCCGCACAGCGCGCGCGCCATCAGGCTTCCGTTGCCCCAGCGCGGGTGGGGTTTGCCCATGCGGCGCATGTAGTGATGTGCTGCATGGGCCTCATATAGCAGCCGTGTTGCCAAGGCAGGGCGCGCCTCTGGTGCGGATTGGGACAGGGTTTTTGCCCCCGCCAAAAGATCGTCCAACATGCAGCGCCGCATCGGTCAGCCAAGGTTCAGCGCCCGCACGGGCCCCGCCCCGAAACTTGCGGAAAGCTGGGCGACTTCGAGACGCGTCGTTGGCCCCGCCCCATCCGCCGCTTGCAAGGCCGCGGAATAGGTCCATTGCGGTTGGCTGGTTGTCACCTCACGCAAAAGCTGGCTGCCGGTCAGGATCTGCAGGCGATAGCGTTCCAACTCTTCGCCCAAGGGAACTTCGGTCGATTGCCAACTGTCGCCGTCAACCCGGGTGCGACGCACCCATGTCAGCGCAATATCGGCCCCCAATGTTCCGGTTTTGCGCAAATGGCACACCGAATAGGGCCGAAGCCCGCTCCCTTCAAACGCCGCGCTCACAGCCACAACACCGGATGCGTCATACCCACGAGAGGCATCGCCAATGCGGTAAGAGCGCGCAAGGCCGCGAGCTGATTGCGCTAGGCTGATCTGCTGCAAGGCGGTGTCAAGCACCACCACAACGCTTCCCGCTGGCCAGACATCGGGCATCACCCCATCGGTGCCAAGCTGTCCGCGCAACCGGTTTTCGATGTCATAGGTTGAAGGTGCCACCAGCATGGCATCGGCAAACTGCACGATCTCCCAATTCTCTGGGCTGCCGTCCCCGATGGCGATGGCATTGTCCCCGGCAAGAACGGCTAGCTCTTCGGCCGAAGACAATTGCCCGGTGCCAAACCGGATCCGCAACGCCGGACCGCGCTCCCAACGGGCGCTCTGGCCGCGGGCGAGCGGGGTTTCCGTCACCCCGATCAGCGCGGGCCGTTCAAGCAGGGTGTTCAGCTTGAACCCGGCCTCGGTCGGTGATGACCAAAGCGCCACTTGCCCCGGCCAGGGCGACGCGGCAACTGCCAGATGCGGCGCATGGGGCTTTTCGGCACCCGTCAACAAGGGCAGATCCAGAAAGACCGGATAGGGCGGCGTTGGGGGCTGATAGGGCTGCCAACGGGTTGCCTCGGGGTCGATCCGGGGGGCGCGATAGACTGCCGGGTCGATGCGAACGGCTTCAAGTGACTGGACCGAGGTCAATTCACAGCGATCCACCCGATAGCGCTTGCCCGCAACCTCGATCACCGAGCCTGCGCCAATATCACGGCGCGATGGTGGCAGGGCCAGCTTTATACTGTCGCGCGCCAGTCGCGCTTCGATCAGCCACCGCTCGGCCATGGCGGCCGCCTCGTTGGAGGTCAGCGCAAGCGGCACTTCGCTTTGGGCTACGGCATCTGCCTTGGCGTCGGGCAAGTTGGCAGAGGTGGCGCGGACGGCAAAATCGCTTTCGGCTTCGAGATAGATCAGGCGCAGGTGATCTTGGGTTTCGCCATCACCCAGCCGGTTCGCCTCGTAGCTGGTTTCGGCCTGGTCAGTTTGGGCAAATGTCTCTGGCAAAAGCGGTATCGCCCCAAGCCCTGAACGGCGCAGAAAGCTCAACTCGCCCTCGCGCTCGACCGCATCCACCGAAGCCGCCTGCAGCAAAGGGTGCAGAATGGCGCGCGCAGAGGTGGTTTCGGTCAGGCTATAGCCGCGCACAATGCCCAGCGCGTTTTCGGTGCGCGCCGCGTCAAGCCCGGCGGCGGCGCAGACTTCGTTCAGGATGGCGGCCAGAGGCTGATTGGCAGATCGGCCATTCAGCCAATGACCCGACTCATAGTTGACGCCGTCATCCCAAAGCGCCTGATTGGCGGGGAAGACCGGAAATGGTCGGGCGTCCCACGCCCAGGCAAGCGAATGGTCAAAGTCCAGCATCGCGCCTGGATATAGCAGCGACTGCGGGTTGTTGGCAGGATCGCGCCAATAACGGGCCATTGCCGTGTAATAAGACAGCTGCAGCAGATCATCGCGCTGCCCTGTCGAAAACTTTGGCAGGGCCGATTCCGACGATTTCGGATCCAGAAACTTGTTGGGCTGATTGGTGCCCTTGTCGATCGCCGCGCAGCCATATTCAGTAAAGCGGAAGGGCTTCGATTGGGGCACCCAGGCAGTCGGGCTTGCCTGACGCACGCCGCCAATGCGCGGATGGTGCTGGCACGTCCACCAATTTCGCAGGTCTTTGTAGCGGTAGACCCAAGGTTCATCATAACCGCCGTCCGAAATAGGGCTGCGGGTCTGGGAAGCTTCGTCTGCCTCATTGGCATAATACCAATCAAACCCCTCGCCTCCCGCAACATTCGACAGCAGGTATTCGGGGTTGTGCGGGGCGCCCCAAGCCATATCGGCATGGGTTTCGCCTTCGCGCCAATCCGACAGCGGCATGTAATTGTCGATACCGATAAAATCGATTTCCGGGCGTGCCCACAGCGGATCAAGGTGGAAATACACGTTGTTATCCGCGTGGTAGCCGAAATACTCCGACCAATCTGCGGCGTAGGTCAACTTGCAGCCAGGGCCCAAAAGCCCACGCACCTCTGTTGCAAGCGCGATCAGGGCATCCACCGCCGGGAAGCTGTCGCCAGCGCCGCGGATCTGGGTAAAGCCACGCATTTCCGATCCGATGCAGAAAGCCTCGACGCCGCCTGCAGCCAGACAAAGCATCGCGTTGTGCAGGATAAAGCGCCGATAGCTCCATTCCACGGGGCCACCATAGACAACGCTGGTGCCTGAAAGGCTGAAATCAGCAGCCGTTACCGTCCCGACAAAGCTTGCAACCTCGGCCGCCGCGGCTGCGCTGCGGTCTGAACTGCCCGGAAGGCCGGGGGCCAGTGCTGTGGTAATCCTGCCGCGCCAGGGCAATTTCGGTTGCCCGTTCTCACCAGTCCAAGGGTCGGGAAGGCTATTGCCTTCAACCTGATCCATCAGGATGAACGGATAAAACGTAACATCCTTGCCCGCAGCCTTCAGCGCCTGAATGGCTTCGATGACGGCCTGATCGCTGGGCGTGCCGCCATAGATCGACCGCCCCTCTTGTTTTGGCACTTCTTCGGCCTGGGCTCGGGTAATGCCGCCCGAACGCCACGGCATCCCAACGCCATCAAACGCCTTTTGGTCCACCTTGGGTCGGATGCTGCAGTGGCCACACCGCAGATCATCGCCAAACCACGACACCACCAAAGAGACGGCCGCAACCTCTGGCAACTCTTCGCTCAATTGTTCCAACGACAACGCAAAATCGGTCATATCCGTCGGCATGTTGACATTGGCCGACTGATTGACCCCCGGCGCAACAGCGTAATGAACGGGTGTCGTTGCCAGCGAATACTCTCCCGTACCGGGGATCAAGCAGACCCCGGGGATCGTTGCGGCCAGTTCTTCGACCACCGGCCTTGTCACCGGCTGGGCGCTGCGGACCACCTCAAAGGTAAACTGCGGAACCCGGTTGCCGAAGGCGGCCAGCTCAAGGTCTTCGATCACGACATAGGCGATCCCGCGATAGGCGGGCGCGCGCCCTGCCCCTTCGACTGCCTCGATTTTCGGATCGGGAAGCTGGGCTTCTTGCCCTTTGTAGACCCGCATGTTCAAGGTGCTGGGGGCAATTTCGTTGCCATCGGCCCATATCCGGCCCACCCGCCGAATTTCGCCTTCGCACAGGGCAACCGCAAGGCTGACCGAATAGCTGTATTGGGTGGATTTTGGCGCAGACCCGCCCTTGCCCCCGCCAGATTGGGTGACGGCCTCGCGAAACCGGGTGGCCCAGATGACCTGTCCCGCAATCCGCACCCTCCCCCATGTGCGGCTTACCGGCGTGCCCTCGCTGGCGCCCGTCAGGCGAAACCGCTCAACTTTGCCAACCTCAACCGCCTCGGACCCCGCACCCGTGATACGTTGGTCAATCACGCGGCCCAGCGTGGCACCAATGGCCCGGCCGATCACAGCCCCCGAAAGGCCAAGCACAGTTCCGCCGAAACCCGCGCCGACCGCCGCACCGGCTGCTGACAATAGGATGGTCGCCATGGTTCAGGCTCCTTCAAGGAAAACGGAAAACGGCCGCGATCTTGCGCTGCCAAGGGGCCGACAGGGGCGAGGTGACAACCCCGTGCCCGCTGTAGGCATGAATAAAGGCCGGTGCGGCACCGATCTGGGACAGAATGCCAAGATGCTTGGCAACCGCGCCTTGCCGCATGCGGAAAAGCAGCACATCGCCAGGCTGCGCTTGCCCGTCCCCGACGGGCACCATCAAGCTTTGTGCCGCGGTAAGCAGCTCTTCGTGCCCTGTCGGTTCGCACCAATCTGCGGTATAGGCAGGCACGACACGGGGTTCTGCGCCGTAAATGTCGCGCCAAATCCCGCGCAAAAGGCCCAGACAGTCCGTGCCTGCCCCCCGGCAACTGGCCTGATGACGATAAGGGGTGCCAAGCCAGTCTTTGGCATGTGCCAAAACGGCGCCGTTTCGGGTCATCCTTGCAAACTCCCGCCGTCGTTCAGGGTTGAACTGGCGGGATAAGAGGTCAGCCAATCCTCGCCCGGAATATGGGGGAACCCCCGAAAATTCGCAAAGTTCGCGAATTTATCGCGGCAGGTGGGGGCACGCCGATCACAGCCCGCGCGCAAGCGAATGGTGTCACCAACGGCCAGGACCGCCCCCGTGCCATGCCATAAATCAAGCACCCGCCCGGTTTCGGTCAACCGATCGCCTTTGACCATCACCGTCATGCCATCCGACGCACCCGAAAGCACCTCGATCTGACCGCGCTCAAACCAGCGGTCGGCAAACCCGGTCTCACCCTCAATCCGCAAGCGGCCCAAAACGTCAATTTCGGCGATTTCGGCTGTGGTGCGAAAGGCGGCACTGGCAAGATTGATCCCACAACGCGCATCGCCCAGAACCGCACCGCATCCAGCCTGATAGACCCGCCCCTGGATCTGGTTCAAGCGCTCGGTCAGACCACGCAGTTCAACCCGAAACGCCCCGGCCTTGCGCGTGACCTCGCCGAAACTGCCGCGGAACTCTGCCACACGCTGCGCAGGATCGGCCCAATTGACCAGCCAGCTTTGCACGTCGGCACCGTCAAACCGTCCTTCGGCCAGATCTTCTTCGCTAACCGATGCGTCCGACAGCGCGCCAACTGCCTCAGAGTTGTCAACCGAAAGGCCGGTTGTCTGCTGCAAGGCCCCAGCACTTAACCCACTTGCGGCCTTGAAGTCATGGCCCTCAAAGCTCAGATCGCTGTCATGATCGGTGAAACCATAGCTTTCACCGTCCTTGCGCGTCACAAGCCAGCAGTGGCAGACAGTCGTGATGCCACTTGCCAGATGCAGGAACAGATCATCGCGCCCTGTCATAGCCGCACCTCGATCACAGGCACATCAGGCGCTTCGCCGGCATTGTATGACGCCATCGAGACCGCAATCCTGTCGGTGTCAAACCGCACCGGCACATCAAATTCGAACCCTGCGGTGACAAGTGCGCCGATGTCTGGCGGCGTGGTGAAGGTGACAAGACCGGTTCCCGCATCCACTGAAAATTCGGGGCCTTCAACCTTTGGATCGTCGGCAATCGCAACCGTCACTGTCCCTGCAACGGGCTTGCAGATCGGGCGCCAATAGACCTCGTCTCCTGACGGATAGCGCTTGCGCAGTTGAAACACCGTTGTGTTGCCGTCGCCATAGCCCAGGCGCTGATCGACAGCAGAAGTCGGCATCGACGGGCGGGACGATTTCCAATCGGACCAGTCCTTCCAACGAAAGCCATGCAAAGGGCCACGCCGCGCCTCGAAAAAGGCGATCAGCGTTTCAAGATCGTCAAGCGATCTTAGCCCCATGCCCGCGTCATAGCGGCGGCGGGAATGTTCCCATGGGGTGTTGCGTTCTTCGTGGCCATTGGCCAGCGTGACGATTTCGGTGCGCCGCTCTGGCCCGCCCAGCGCGCCAAAAGACAGGTTAGCCGGAAATCTGATGTCGTGAAATGCCATGGCTTTGCCTCCTCAGCGGTTTCTTTGCCCGCGCGCCAGCATGCGCTGCGCCTGGGCCGCGATCTGGCTTTGGCTGCGTTGAAAGCCCTGCACATCAGGCGTTGTGATGTTCATCACCACCGTCACCGGCCGCGCGCCCATGGCGGCTTGCACCCCCAGACGGCCATCGGCTCCGCGCGCCAGCGGCATGATCGCCTCGGGGCCGGCCTCGCCCATCAACCCGGATCCGCCGCGCATCGAAAAGGCCGTGGCTTGCGCCACAACGCCCCCTTTCGCAAACGGCATCACATGGCCTTGCGAAAAGGCGCCGCCCTTTTCAAAGGGCATCAGATTGCCAAGAAGCCCATTCAAGCCTTGCGCCAAGGCCCCGCCAATCGCGTTTTGCACCGGCTTCATGGCAATGCCATAAACGGTGTCGGCCATCGTGCGCGCGACCCCTTTCAGGGCGTCAGACAGCTTCATGCCGTCAAACACCAGCCCGTCAAAGGCCCGGCGCAGACCGCCGCCCAACCCCGTTGACAGGCTGTTCACCTCGCGCCCGGTGAAAACCAGGCTTTCGCGCATCCGCGCCAATTCGCCATCAAAGGCCGCAACCATTCCCGCGCTGCCTGAAAGCGTGGCCTCCAAGGCCGCGATCTGATCTTGCAGTTCTTCAATATCAGCCATTCTTCTTGCCCTTTCCCTGATCGGGATAAGCTGCCGCCAACTCTTCCAGCCGGGCGCGGGTCAAAGGCGGTATTGTCGCCTCGGCGCCCAGCATCATGCGCAATTCAACCGGGCTAAGCCGCCAGAACTGATCCGGCGGCAGCGCCAGATGCCCCATCCCCGCCCGCATGAGCCCGGGCCAGTCGATCCGGGCCACCCTTCCCCCGGCAAGGCAAAGGCGCGGGCCAAAAGCTCGGCCGCGGCGCGGGCGGCCTCGACCGGGCCGCCGCCGATCTCGACTGTCCGCAGATCATCGGCAGAGCCCTGCCACCCCCCCCCGCGCAATCCGGCAACAATCAGCGCCAGCACATCGCGCGTGGTAAAGCGCCGCGCTTCGAACCGCTCAACCAGCTCCATCAACGAGCCTGCTTCCAGCGCCGCCTCAAGCTCGGCTAAAGCGCCAAGCGTCAGCTTTGCCACATGCCGCTGACCATCCAGCCAGATCGCCACCTCGCCTGCATAGGGGTTTGCCATCATCCGCGCCCCTTACAGCGCCACAAAGGTCAGCTCACCCGCCGAGGCCATCGTAACCTCATAGGTCGCTTCGCCGTTGTGACTGCCGGCATATTCGATGCCGGTAATCTGGAACGGGCCTTCAATGGTGCCGAAATCGGGAACCACCACCTGAAAATCCGGCATTTCGGCGGCAAAGAAGATCTGGCGCGCACGCGCGTCTGTCGCCGCATCGCGAAACACACCCGAGCCCGAGATCGAGGCCGATTTCACCCCGGCCCCCGCCAAAAGCTCGCGCCAGCCGCCCGCGCTTTCCAGGCTGGTGACATCGACCTGCTCGGCGTTAAGGCTCAGCCTTTGGGCACGCAGCCCCGCCAGCGTTTCAAACGAGCCATCGCCAACCATATCGACCTTGACCAAAAGGTCCTTGCCGTTCTGAACTGCCATTTGTCATCTCCTTAACCGCCGCAAGGCTGTGCCTTCGGCCAAGCCAAAACTTCAGATCTCAACCCGCGCCCGAAAGGTCAGGTCAATCCGCCGCACCGTGCCCACATCCAGCCGCCGCGCGACCGCACGTTGAAAATTGATCGACACCAGATGCCCGGTTGCCAAGACCAGCCCCCCGGCCAGAAGTGCATCCGAGACCGCCGCCGCAACGGTCTTTGCCGTCATGAACCCACTGGCATCGCTGATGATGCTGACCACCATGCGATGCTCGGCCCCCGGGCCTGAACCGTCTGACTGGTCAACCGCCACTTCGGGACCGATCAGAACAAAGGTGCCCGGAGCGGTGCCGGGGGGCATGGCATCGACGATGCTGATACCCGCCAAAGCCCGGGCTGCCGTCGGCGCCGCCAAAACCCCCGATTGCAGGGCTGCTGCTGCCGCATAACTCATGCCGGAACCTCCTCACGTGCGAAACAGGTCAGGTATTGGCCACGCGGATCCGCCTCGGTGACGGCCAGAATGGTGAAGACCCGATTGCCATCACGCAGCCGATCCTCAGGCTTGGGCCGGGCTTGCGACCCAACAGGCGCGCCCCGCACCATGATACGGTAAGGCGTTTGTGCGATCAGAACCTCTTCCCCGGCCGCTTCACGCCCGGCTCCGGGCTTCAAAGCGGCCCACACTACTCCCCGCACCGACCAAGTCAGGGCAAAACCGCCCGCGCCATCGGCAGCCCGTGTCGGGCCTTCCAGCACCATGCGTCGGTCAAGCCGCGGCGCGCTCATGGCTTGCCCCCAAGAATGCGCACCGTGCGCCAGCGTTCGATCAGCGCCTGCACCGCAAAAGGCAGGCCCGCCGGTCCCGCATCGCCAACCTGACGCACCTCGTAATATTCGGCCGCCAGCAGGATCACCGCTTGCGCCAGATCGGCGGGCACTTCCGCCCAGCTGGCCCCAAAGCCTGCGTCAAACACCACCTCGGCCTGCCCATCCATCGGCACGACCGGCAAAAGCACCCCAATCGCCGCCAGCTTCGGCCGATGCAGATCCGGCACCAGCCGATATCGGGACGGATCCACCACCGTGGCCGCCTCGGTCACATCGAAAACCGTGACCGAAACGATCTCGCTGACGGGGGCCACCGGCAAGGGCTGCTCGCCCAGCGATCGCCAATCTTGCAGCACCAATTTGAAACGACGGGCGATCAGAACCTTGCCGATCCGGCCCTCAACTGCCGCAATTGCGGCCCTGAGATAGGCCTCGATCAGGCCATCCTGCATGCCATCCTCGGTAAACCCTGTGCCCAGGCGCAGGTGGTCTTTCAACCCTTGCACCGGCAAGGCCGCCCCCGGCACCGTTGTCATTTCTGTCAGCATCATCTTCACGATCCTTTGCCATCAACCCTGTCTTGGGCCCCCACCATGGACGCGCGCCCCACGCCGTTCGGACGGAGGGGAGCAGCTAGGCGGCGCAGTCAAACCCGGCGCGCGCCCATGGGCCCGGCCCCCACAAGGGGCCGAACCCGAAAGGGCCCCTTACGAGACCGCAACCTTCAGCAGCTTGATCGCCGCATAGTCGGTGACATCGCCGCCAACGCGCTTGTTGGCGTAAAACAGCACGTTGGGCTTGGCCGAGAACGGGTCGCGCAGAATGCGAAGGTCCGGGCGTTCCGCCACAGTATAGCCCGCGGCAAAGTCACCGAACGCAATCGGATAGGTATTGGGGCCCACATCCGGCATGTCCTCGCAGATCAGCACCGCATAGCCCATCAGGCGCGCAGGCTCACCGGCGGCCAAACCGTCCGACCACAGGAAGCGGCCATCGGCATCCTTCATTTTGCGCACCGCGCCGGCGGTTTTCGAGTTCATCAGGAAGGTGCCGTTTGCGCGATAATCGGCGCCCAGCGCATAGACCAGATCGACGATGCAATCAGCCGAATCCACCGCAGCGAAATCAGACGCGGCACCGGTCGGAATATAGCCAAGATTGCCCCAGCTCCAGGTGGCATTGGCAACCTTGGTCGGCAGCAAGATGCCCTTGGGTTTGTCCACGCCGTCACCGTTGATAAACGCCGCAGCTTCGGCGCGGATGAAGCGCGTGGCGATCTTGCCGGCTAGCCAGCCTTCGACATCAAAGGCGCTGTCGTCCAAAAGGCGCTGGCTGGCCTTCGGCATGGCCGAGAGTTCATGCAAGGCGATCGAGATACGCTCGATGGCCGGGGTCGCGGTTTCAGCGGTTGCCCCAGCTTCGGTGGCCCAGCCGGTGCCAACCTCGGAACGGTCGATCAGAACGTCGAACGAGGTGGCCTCCACCTGCACCACATTGGCAACCGACCGCAGCGACGAGGTCGAGACCAGCATCGAACGGATGCTATCCGCGGTCTGAGGATCAACCAGATAGCCACCATCGGCGGCCACCGCGGTAGACATCGCCTTGCCATCCAATTGAAGGCCCCGCAGGCCATCATCATCGCCCGAACGAAGATAGGCCGCGAAAGCCTTCTTGTGGGGCACTTCCAGCTCGGCACTGGTGGCCAGTGCAGGGCGGCCAAAAGTCATCTGTGTGCGATCCAGCATGGTCAAACGCTCTTCCTGATGTTGCAACGATTGTTTCACTTCGCTCTGAAAGCCCCTGAAGGCGTTCAGAAAACCCTCCAGCGCGGTTTTCACTTCCGCACCCGGAGTGAGGGCAGTGTGTTGGGCCAAAGGCATAGCTTCCCCGGCCCGAGCCTTCGTCTCGGTCATTGTTTCAATCCTTAGGTTTGGTCGTGAAACCGGGGGCTTACCCGCGCCCGGCCATTGCCTGTGCCGCTTCGGTCAAGACCTGCGCCACTGTGCGCCAGACATCGGCGTCAGGCTCATCGCCCTTGGCCACCACCCGCGCCTCGGGAAGCATCGGGAAAGTCACCAAAGACACTTCCCAAAGCTCCAGCTCCTGCAAAAGGCGCTGCCCCTTGCCGTCGCGTTCCGCCCTGACGGTCCGGTAGCCGATCGACAAGCCGTCAATCGCCCCCGCCGCCAGCAAAGCCGCCGCCTCGCGGCCCTTTTCAACCTCGGTCAAAAGCCGCCCCTTGACCCAAAGGCCAGTGCCATCCTCGCGGACCTCGTCCCAGATGCCGATGGGTTGGGCTGGATCATGTTGCCAAAGCATCTTGACCGCGCGCCCGCCTGCCGCCAGGCGCTTAAGGCTGGCGGCATAGGCGCCCTTTTGCACCACGTCACCGCCTTGGTCACGCTTTCCAAACAGGCTGGCATATCCCTCTATGCCATGGCCCTCGGTCACACGCAGGCCCAGTTCGGCCTGCATGTCCTTGCGTTCCAGAATGCCCTGCATCACCGTCATAAGTCACCTCGTCGATCTATTTCGTGGCCGATCTATTTTGTGGCTGCCTGAATGAGCGCCTCTGCCATCTGCGCCAACAGAAAGGCCGCCACCCCGTAAACCCCCAGCCAGATGCGCTTTTCCAACCGCTCCAGCACTGCATCAATCTGGCCCAAGCGCCATTCCAACGCCGTCCACCGCTCTTCGGCCACCCGTTCGTTTGCCTCGATCCGGGCCGCCGCCGCGTCAAAACTGTCGTAAAGAAAGCGCGAGCCGCCTTCGGCCCCTTTGCGTGCGCTCATTCTTCCTCCGCCAGTCGCGGCAGGCCCAAAAGCACCCGCTTTTCTGCCGCCGTCAGAAAATCGGCAGCACCCACGCGCGCCCATTGCTGGTCACGCTCCACAGCCAGGGCCGGGATCTGGTCCAGATCGGGGCGCAAATCCACAGCCTCCCCGGTAAAGCCAGACAACCAATGCGAAACCGCGGCCGTGACCCGCTGCACCAGCGGCAAGACCGTCAGGCGATAGAAGGCCCGGTTCGCCTCTTGGTAATTGGCGTAGGTCGCATCGCCAGGAATGCCCATCAGCATGGGCGGCACACCAAAAGCGATTGCAATTTCACGCGCCGCCGCCTCTTTGGTTTTCTGAAATTCCATGTCGCTGGGCGAAAATCCCATGGGCTTCCAGTCCAGCCCACCTTCCAGCAACATCGGACGTCCAGCGTTGCGCGCGCCCTGATGGTGGCTTTCCATTTCCGACAAAAGCCTGTCGTATTGGTCATTGGTCAATTGGCCCTGCCCGTCCATGCCCTTGTAGACAATCGCGCCCGAAGGCCGCGCGGCATTGTCGAGCAAGGCCTTTGACCAGGCACTTGCACTGGTGTGCACATCCAACGCCACAGCCGCCGCCTGCAAGGGGCTGAACCCATAGTGGTCATCTTGCGGGTGAAAGGTCTTGATATGGCAAATCGGTTGGGCCTCGGGGCCCATGGCAAAGCGATGCGTGCGCCCCGACACCGTGTAATCATAGGCGACCGGCCAGCCATCAGCCCCCGGCACCAGTGCTATCCGATCAGACCGCAGAACATGCAATTCCCCCGGCAAGCTGCCAGCGCCCGGTACCGCCTCAAGATAGGCATTGCCCGACAGCAGCAAATAGCCATAGACCGCCTCAAACAGCTCAGCCCGGCCTTGTGCTGCATTCGGACGCCGGATCAAATCCAGCACCGGATGGGTTTCATAGCGCCGCTCGGCATCTTGCAAGATCAGCGGCAGGGCTGCGGCGGCTTCGGAAATCAACTTGACGGCACGAAAGCCAATCGGGTTGCCCTGAAAGCCGCTGCGTGCCAGGGAAACCACGTCCCGCGGGCTCCATGCCACGCGACCCGAGCTGCCAAAAGCCACCACCCGGCCAGTGGCAGAGGCCTTCTTTTCGGTCACGGCCTCCGGCGCGCGCTTCAGGAAATCGAACACCATGTTGCAAAGCTCCTTTGTCGCGGTACCGCCCCGGCCCGCCTTGACTGCCCGACCACCGGCCCGGCACCTGTTCTTGATCTGAAGCCAACCTACAGCGGGGAATGCTTAAGCCGCGTTAACCCAGCGTACGCACCTGCGGATTGCGATGTCGCAAGGCAGGTTCCACCAGCAATTCGGTCAGCGCCCAGACCAAGGCATCCAGCCGGTCAGGGCTGCCCTTGCCCAGGTAACCCTGCGCGGTCATCTGGCACATCTGATCCTCCAGCGCGGCCAGACCGCGCACATGGCCGACCCGGCCCTGTTCGTAAAGGGCGGCAATGGGTTCGGCCCGTGCGGCCTTGCCTTTGCTGGCATGCACCGCCTTGATCGGCACCAAAGCGTCAAAGCTGCGAATGACCTTGGTTACCAGATCACCCCCCTGATTGACCTCAACCACCAGCCGGTCGGCCTTGTGCCGATCCATCGCTGCAATTGCCGCCCGCGCCCATCCATCCGGGGTGGCGCCCCTGACCGTTGCATCCTCCAGCACCACCGCGCGCCAGCTTTGAGGCGGCCCACTGGTGACCGCGCCCACCACCACTATCCCGCATTCATCGCTTGCAGCCCCTGCCGTCACCGAAGGGTCAACCGCCACGACAACCCTGTCAAACACCGGCAAAACCTCGATCCGGGTCTGGTCAAGGGCATCAGCCTTCCAAAGCGCGCCCTCGGCCTCTTCGATCAACAGGCCCTGCAACTCTTGCGCGCCCAGCCGTGTGCCCGCATAGCGCGCGCGCACCTCTTCAAGGAACGAAGTCGCTAGATGCGCCCGGTTCGCCTCGGTCGGGGCATGGGTCATGACGGTCGACGGGTTTTTCAAAATGTCCTTCAAAACCCCGACATTCTGCGGGGTGGTCGTCACCACCTGACGCGGGTTTTCCCCCAGTCGCAGCGCAAATTGCAACTGGTCCCAGGCCTCTTGCCCTTTGGGCCATTTCGCCAGTTCATCCGCCCAGGCGGCATCAAACTGTGGTCCGCGCAACGA
>JAIOXV010000064.1 GCA_021741465.1 Paracoccaceae bacterium | reverse complement strand
AAGGGGCGGGATAGGCCGAAACGGCGCGCGCATCAAGCCCTTGCAGGCGCGCATCCTTTGGTGGTGCATTGGGGCAGGCGGGAACAGGGGCGGATCAACCCGGCCCGAAGCGGTCGGCCAGATTGGCCGCCAAGGCGCGGTCGATCGCGTCTTCGGGGCCGCTGGCCCAAGGGCGAAAGCGCCGGCGAAAGGCGGCAAGGCGGCTTTCGGGCGGCGCGTCGGGATAACCGATTTGCGTCAGGCTGTCGGCCAAAGGCATTTCGCAATCGCCCCGGTCAGGCCAAACCGAAAGCCCCTGCAAAGCCAGTCTGCGCCAGTCAAAATGCGGGCCGGGGTCAATTTTGCGGGTGGGGGCCATGTCGGAATGCCCGATCACCCGATGGGCAGGGATGGCCCAGCGCGCCATGATCTGCTGCAGCAGGCCTTCCAAGGCGGTCATTTGAAGATGGGGAAAGGGCGCCGCGCCGTCATTGGCCAATTCGATGCCGATAGAATGGCTGTTGATGTCATCCAGCCCCACCCAGCCCCCTGCCCCGGCATGCCAGGCGCGGTGGCGCTCATCGACAAGCGCCAGAACGGTGCCGGTTTCGGAAATCAGGTAATGCGCTGAAACCTCGGCCGCAGGGTCGCACAGACGGCTATGCGCCTCATCACAGGAAATCGCCGTATAGTGGATCACCACGAGCGAGGGCAGCACACCGCCCCGCCGTTCGGTGAAATTCGGCGAAGGAAAGCTCACTGCAAGGCAGCGCGGAAAGGTGCAGGGTTCCAGCCGCAGGCATAGCCGTCGCCATCGGCGTCGATACCCTTACGGTCACGTTCGGGCCCGCCAGAGGCCAGGAAGTCTTCTTGCGCGGCCATGTCTGACGAGTATTTCAGGCAAGCCGCTTCGGGGCTTTTCAACCGCAGGCTTGACCGTTTGTACATCTGGGTGCCCACCGGGTGGCTGGTGGACAAGGCAAACTGAATTGCCGGCGACGCCCCGCCTTCACCGCTGCGCTGTGGCAGGGCGGTCGGCTGGTCAATCTGATACTGCGCCTTGTTGCGCGCGATACGTTCCTTGTCGCTTTGAATCGTCTCGCGTGCGCTGACGGCCTGAAAGTCATTCTCATCCGAGATGCTTGGATTGACATGGGCCATTTCGCCCGATTCTTCCTTGATCCCGGCGGGCGCGTTGCCGCGTGGGCGCTGGCCGTTGGCATCAAGCTCGGCAATCACCAATGGGGCGGGGGCAAGGGTGCTGGCCATCGGGGCGGGCGCCGTCGGGCTTGATCCGATGATTGCGCCGGTTGCAGGCGTTCCACCCGCGGCACGGTCGATCGCGGCGGCGGCGCTGGAGGGGGAAAAGCCGCTGACAGGGGCTGTGGCAGCAATTGTGCCCGGGGTCGCAGCGGTCTGAACATTCAGCGGATCAAGCGGCGCGCTGGCCGTCGGTTCGGCACCGCGGACATAGGAGTTATAGTTGCCAAACCCGACCCCGGCGCCTGACTCCGGCACCTGGGGCTGACAGGCAGCCAGCCCGAAGGCGGCCAGAACAACAAGCAAAGCGCGCATCTTTTCAGCCTTCATCCGAAGAATTTCAGCCGCCCATTACCACCATTTTTGCGGCTTGGAAACAAAGCCTGCGGCGCGTTCAAGCACATAGGCGTGATTCAGAAGATCGCCCTCTTCCCACGGCCGCCCGATCAGTTGCAGACCAAGCGGCAGACCCTTGGCATCCAGCCCCACCGGAACCGAAACGCCCGGCAGGCCCGCAAGGTTCACGGTGACGGTAAAGACGTCATTAAGATACATTTCAACCGGGTCAGCCGAGGCCATTTCGCCAATACCAAAGGCGCTGGAGGGGGTGGCGGGCGTCAAGATCGCGTCGATCCCGGCGGCGAAGGCCTGCTCAAAGTCGCGCTTTATCAGCGCACGCACCCGGCGGGCGCGGTTGTAATAGGCATCATAAAAGCCCGCTGACAGCACATAGGTGCCCACCATGATGCGGCGCTGCACCTCGGGGCCAAAGCCTTCGGCACGGGTCTTTTCATACATCTCGGTGATGCCATCGCCCGCCGCCAGCTTGGCGCGGTGCCCATAGCGCACCCCGTCATAACGCGCGAGGTTGGACGATGCTTCGGCCGGCGCGATGACGTAATAGGCAGGCAGCGCGTATTTGGTATGCGGCAACGAAATATCGACAATCTCGGCACCGGCATCGCGCAGCATGTCAATGCCCTTTTGCCAAAGCGCGTCAATCTCGGCCGGAATGCCATCCAGCCGGTACTCGCGCGGGATGCCAATCTTCTTGCCGCGAATGTCGCCGGTCAGCGCGGCTTCGAAATCGGGGACGGGGATGTCGGCGCTGGTGGAATCCTTCGCATCATGCCCCGACATGGCATTGAGGAAAATCGCGGCATCCCGGACCGATTTGGTCATTGGTCCCGCTTGGTCAAGGCTGGAGGCAAAGGCGACAATCCCCCAGCGGCTGACGCGGCCATAGGTGGGTTTGATGCCGACGATGCCGGTAAAGGCGGCGGGCTGGCGGATGGATCCGCCGGTGTCGGTGCCGGTCGCGGCAAGGCACAGATCCGCGGCCACAGCGGCAGCCGGCCCGCCGGACGAGCCGCCCGGCGTCAGGTTGCGGTCATCAATCTTCCACGGGCTGACCACAGGGCCATAGCAGGCGCTTTCGTTGGAGCTGCCCATGGCGAATTCGTCCATGTTCAACTTGCCCAACATCACAGCGCCGGCATCGAACAGCTTGGAGGTGACGGTGGATTCGTATTCCGGCTTGAAGCCCGCCAGAATATTCGACGCCGCCTGCGAGGGAACGCCCTTGGTGCAAAAGAGATCTTTGATGCCAAGCGGAATGCCACACATGGCAGGCGCATCGCCCGATGCAATGCGGGCATCTGCCGCGCGGGCCTGTTCCAGCGCAATCTCGGGGGTCTTGTGAACAAAAGCGTTCAGCCCATCGCCCGCATCAATCGCCGTAAGGCAGGACATGGTCAGATCGACAGCGGAAATCTCGCCCTTGCGCAGGGCTTGCCGCGCGGCGGCGATGGTCCAAGAGTTCGGGGTGCTCATCTGCGCTTACTCCACAACCTTCGGCACGGCGAAAAAGCCTTCGCGGGCATCGGGGGCGTTTTTCAAGATCTGCTCTTGGATATTACCATCGGTCACCACATCCGCCCGGCGCTTCAGGCGCATCGGCGTGACCGAGGTCATCGGCTCGACCCCGTCCACGTTCACCTCGTTCAATTGCTCCATGAAACCCAAAATTCCGGAAAGTTCGCGGGCAAGGCCGGGAAGGGCCGCCTCTTCCACCCGGATACGGGCCAGCTTGGCGACCTTGCGGGCGGTATCAATGTCGATCGACATGGGAAACCTCATGGAGTGTTTCGCACCGTTTAGCCCCCCGCCCCACCGCCTGCAAGTCTTGCGGCATGCGAAACCGGGCCGATCACCGGCGCGGCGGGCCAAACCGGCGCAGAGCGGGCCGGGAAGGGCCAAGATAAAGGAAAGCTTAGCCCCAAAAGTGCGGCATCAGCCGAAAGGGGCATTGCAAATTCAACCTTGGCGGGCAACAGAGGCGGCGCAGGCGAAGTTCGTTGCAGATTCAGTTAGTTGCCGTTTTGGAGGTTCCATGTCGAGTATTGCCGGAAATACCACCACCACCGCCGTCCTTGCAGCAGGCGCGATCAGGACCCAGACGATCGATGCCACCGGTGATTTTGACTGGTTCCAGGTTACCTTGGTGGCCGGGCGCAACTACAGCTTTACCGTCTCTTCGTCGGGTGGACCGGGGATCGGGCTGGTGGGCCCCGATATCGCCCTTTACGACAGCAACGGCGCGCCCTTGGTATCTGCCACCAACTATTCCGCCGCGACCAACACCATCACCTTTCGCGCGGTAAGTTCCGGCACCTATTTTGTCGGGGTCGGAGATTCAAACGCCGGTGCGACCGGCCGCTATGCCGTCACCTGGAATTCGGGCGACACCATCCGCGCCGATGTTCTGACATCGCGCGACCTTGCGGCCAATGGCAGCGTTTCGGGCAATCTTGAGGTTGCCGGAGATTCCGACTGGTTCGGCTTGTCGATGACGGCGGGCCTGTCTTATGGGATTGAGCTGCGCGGAGCCACGTCCGACATGCTGGTGGGCAGCGACATCCAGCTGCGCGATGGCGATGGCAATATCATCACCACGAGCACCACCTATTCAGTCACAGCCAACACGATCAATCACAATGCGACCGTGACAGGCGCCTATTTCTTCTCGGTCAATGACGGCGGCAATGATACGGGCGGCTATACCATCAAATGGGTGACGACCGATACCATCCAGAACAACATCACCACCAACCGGGTGCTTGCCCGAGGGTCTTCGGAAAGCTCGCGGATCGATGTCTCGGGCGATGCCGACTGGTTCAAGGTCACAATGCAGGCCGGCATGACCTATGGCTTCAAGGTGCTGTCAAACACCTCCAACCCGCTGCAATATGGCGACATTCAGCTGCGCGACGCGCAAGGCAACATCATCGGCTCGTTCAACAGCACCTCAGGTGCTACCAACACGCTGGCATTTACCGCCGCCACAACCGGGACCTATTTCGTTACGGTCTATGAGGCCAATGGCGCTACCGGCGGCTACAAGCTGTTCAACATCGGGGCGGATTCGGTGCGCGCAGATGTGCAAACGGCCTCGCGGTTGGTCAATGGCGGCAGCATTGCAGGCAATATCGAAATGCTGTCCGACAGCGATTGGCACAAGATCGACGCCCAGCAAGGGGTCAGCTACAGCTTCACGCTTTCAGGTGATGGCGCGACGGGTGAGTTGGTCGATACGCGGCTGACCTTGCGCGATGCGGCAGGCAATGTGTTGCTCAGCGACTTTGGCACGGAAAGCAGCCTTACCTACACGGCCACCACCTCGGGTGCTCTGTTTTTGGACGTCAAAGGCTATGACACCTCTGATTGGGGCACCTATGTGCTGACTGCGGTTTCCAACGCCCCCACCCTGACGGGGACGGCCGCGGCCGACCGGCTGCAAGGTGGGGCCGGTGCCACCGTGATAAACGGCAATGCCGGGAATGACTGGATGGATGGCGGCGCGGGCAATGACCGGCTGTTCGGCAGCAGTGGAAATGACCGGCTTTACGGCAATGCCGACAATGACAAGCTTTACGGCGGCGCAGGCGATGACCGGCTTTACGGTGGGTCGGGCAGCGACACGCTGGAAGGCGAGTCAGGCAATGACATTCTGTCAGGCGGGCTTGGATCAGACCGTTTTGTGTTTCGATCAAATGTCAATGCGGACACGATCACCGATTTCCAGGACGGATCTGACCGTATCCAGATCATCGGCGGGCCTGCGGGTTTTGGCGGGCTCAGGCTGACCACGGTGGGGGAAGATGTGCGGATCAGCTTTGGCAGCGTGACAATCCTTGTCGAACATATCACCCGCGCAGAATTGAGCGCGGCCGACTTTATCTTTTCATGACGCCAGATCGCGCTATGGTTCCCCCGAACACACGCCTCGGGGGAAGACATGCGCATTATCTGGCTGGGCCATTCAGGATTTCGGATTGAACTTGCAGACGCGGTGCTGCTGATCGACCCTTGGCTGACCGGCAATCCGATGTTTCCCGCCGATCGCCGTGCCGAGGCGCTGGCCGGGGCCACCCATGTGGTGATAACCCATGGCCACGGCGACCATTCGGCCGATGCCGTTGCCATTTGCCGTGAGGCGGGCATTCCCATGGTCGGCATCTATGATCTGACCAGTTGGTTTGCAGAACGTGACGGCATTGACACGATCGGCTTCAACAAGGGCGGCACGGTGGATCTGGACGGGGCCAAGGTTACCATGGTTGCCGCCAGCCATTCCTCATCGGTCGCAACCCCTGACGGGCCGCGCTATGCCGGGGCTGAGGTGGGGTTCATGATTTCAGGTGAAGGCCACACGATCTATGTCTCGGGCGATACCGACATCATGGCCGACATGGCTTGGATGGGCGAAATCCATAAACCCGATATCGGGATTCTGGCCGCGGGCGGACATTACACCATGGATATGGCGCGCGCCGCCTATGCCGCGCGCAAGTATTTTGACTTCAGAACGGTCATCCCCTGCCACTACCGCACCTTTGGCAAGCTGGAACAATCAGCGCAGGTGCTGGTCGCGGGCCTGCCCGGCGTGGAGGTGATTGAACCGCAGGTGCTTGACCCGATCACGATCTGATCCACACGCCCCGTTTTCCCGCACTGACGTTGCGTTTTTTTCCTGCGCTTTTTCTTGGCAAAAGGCGCAATCCCCCCCACATTGATGTGCACAACGATAACCCGCCCAAGATGCGGGATCAGGGGAGGAGAAAACCATGGGAACATTTGCGTCACGGGCAGACCTAAAGGCAATCGAGGCGGAATCGCGTTGGGAAGACCGCGATCTGCCCCGCACGATGTATCAGTTCCTGACCAGCACCAAAGAGGCGCATGGCGCGCGTCCCGCCCTTTCGTATCAGCTATTGTCAACGCCGGGATCAAAATCGGAAACCCTGACATGGGCCGAACTGCACGGGCGGGTGACGCAGGCGGCCAACCTTTTTCGGTCCTTGGGCGTGGGCGAAAAAGATGTCGTGGCCTATGTGATGCCGAATGCGGTCGAAACCGCGGTAACCCTGCTGGGCGGCGCGGTTGCAGGTATCGTGAACCCGATCAACCCGCTTTTGGAAGCCGAACAGATTTCGGCCATCCTGCGCGAAACCAAGGCCAAGGTCGTGGTCACGGTGCGCGCCTTTCCAAAGACTGATCTCGCGCAAAAGGTGGCCGAAGCGGTCAAGCATGCACCCAGCGTGAAAACCGTGCTTGAGGTGGACTTGCTGCGCTATCTTGGTGGGGCCAAACGCTTTATCGTGCCGCTGATCCGTCCGAAAAACCCGATCAGTCATACCGCCAATGTCAAATCCTTCAACGGCGAATGCCGCAAACAGCCCGCTGACCGGCTGACCTTCAAGGACGATCCTGCCGACCGCATTGCCGCTTATTTCCACACCGGCGGCACCACGGGCATGCCCAAGGTGGCCCAGCATAAGGCTTCGGGCATGATCTATAACGGCTGGCTGGGGGCAAGGCTGCTGTTTCGGCCCAGCGATACCGTGATCTGCCCCTTGCCGCTGTTCCACGTTTTTGCCGCCTATCCGATCTTGATGTCGATGATCGCATCGGGGGGGCATGTCGTTTTTCCCACCCCGCAGGGCTATCGCGGCGAAGGGGTGTTCGACAATTTCTGGAAGCTCGTCGAACATTGGAAGGTGACCTATATGGTCACGGTGCCCACCGCGCTTTCGGCGCTGATGCAGCGCCCGGTGAATGCCGATGTCAGCACTCTTCGCGGGGCGTTTTCAGGTTCAGCCCCGCTGCCGGTTGAACTTTTCACCCGCTTTGAAAAGGCCACAGGGGTGCAGATCGTCGAAGGCTATGGCTTGACCGAATGCACCTGCCTGGTGTCGATCAACCCGCCTGAAGGCAACAAGAAGATCGGCTCTGTCGGCCTGCCCTTCCCCTATTGCGATGTGAAGATTCTGAAAACCGATCCCGGAGGTGCGCTGCGCGAATGCGCGGTGGACGAGGTGGGCGAGATCTGCGTGCTGAACCCCGGCGTCTTTGTCGGCAATACCTATACCGAGGCGGACAAGAACCGGGACCTGTTCGCAGGCGACAAGTATCTGCGCACCGGCGATCTGGGGCGGCTGGATGGCGATGGTTATCTCTTCATCACCGGCCGTGCCAAGGATCTTATCATCCGCGGCGGCCACAACATTGACCCCGCCATCATCGAAGAAGCGATGATGGGCCATGACAAGGTGGCCTTTGTCGGGGCGATCGGTCAGCCCGATGCCCATGCCGGCGAATTGCCTTGCGCCTTTGTCGAACTGATTAAGGGTGCGGATGTGACGGTGACCGAGTTGATGGATTATGCCAGCAAGCATATCCACGAAAAGGCGGCGATCCCGAAGCATATCGAGATCCTGACAGACCTGCCGAAAACCGCTGTGGGCAAGGTGTTCAAGCCCGACCTGCGGCGTAGCGCCATCACCCGCGTCTATGACGAAGCCTTGGCTGGGGCGAAACTGCCCGCCCATGTGGTCGAGGTTGTCGAAGACAAAAAGCGTGGCCTTGTCGCGCGGATCGCCACCACCGGGCCAGTGGAAGATGCCGCCTTGGCCGGCGTTCTGGGTCAATTCCCCCCTGCTTGGGAGCGGATTGCCTAAGGACGGCGCCCTTACAAGCTGTCGGTGTCCATCCAGATGGTCACCGGCCCCTGATTGACCAGATCCACATCCATATCGGCACCAAAATGCCCGTTGGCGGTGGCAATGCCCTCGGCGGCGATGCGGCTGGTGAAATGGTCATACAGGCGCTTGCCATCATCAGGGCTGGCGGCGGGGCTGAAACCGGGGCGGTTGCCGCGCAGATCGGCGGCAAGGGTGAATTGGCTGACGATCAGTGCAGCCCCACCCACATCCTTGACCGAAAGGTTCATCTTGCCCTGATCGTCCTTGAAAATGCGCAACTTGGCGATTTTGGCGGCCAGCCTTTCGGCCTGTGCCTCGGTGTCGCCCTGCATGGCGCAGACAAGGATCATCAGGCCAAGGCCGATCTCGCCAACCACCTGCCCCTGCACCGAAACCGAAGCGCGGCTGACGCGTTGAAGAACCGCTCTCACAGCTCTGACCGCCAGGGAGGGTTGGCGCCGGCACGGCTGACGGTGACAGCGGCGGCGCGGGTGCCAAGGGTCAGGGCGGCGGCAAGCTCGGCTCCGGTCAGGTTGGCAAGCCGCGCCTTGGGCAGCGCGCCCGCCTCATGCAGGGCGCAAAGGGCCCCAGCGTTGAACGTATCGCCCGCGCCAACCGTATCGGCAACAACCACCTTTTCGGCCGCGACAAAGCGATTCTGACGGGCAGTGATGGCCCGCGCACCGGCCGCCCCTTCGGTGATGAAAACCACCTTCGGGCCTTTGGCCAAGATGTCGCGGGCAAGGGCCTGAACATCACCTTGGCCCAGCAGCCAATGCAGGTCTTCGTCCGACAGTTTCACAATATCGGCGCGCGCGATCATCCGTTCGATCCGGGCGCGATAGGGCGCTTCCTTGCCCGCGATAAAACCGGGGCGAATGTTGGGGTCAATCATGGTGACGCGCCCAGCGCATTCGCGGGCCTGAAGCGTTTCATAGGTGCTGGCGGCAGGGTCGTTCACCAAGGAAATCCCGCCAAAGAACAGCGTGCCCACCTGTGGCGGCAGGCTGGGCAGATCATCAGCCGACAGCATCAGCCCCGCCGTGCCTTCGTCGTAAAAGGCATAGGTCGCCTGACCATCCACCAGTTTGACAAAGGCCACAGTCGTTGGCCGGCCGGACCGCGCCAGATAGCGGGTGTCGACCTGCGACGCGGTCAGGGTATCGGCCAGAATCTCGCCCAGCATGTCGGTCGACACGCCCGAAAAGAACCCAGATGGCGCACCCAGACGTCCCAAGGCGATGGCGGTGTTGAACACCGCCCCCCCCGCATATGGCGCAAAAGCCGCCTCGCCCGAGGTGGCGATGCGCGGCAGCATATCGATCAAAGCTTCGCCACAGGAAAGAATCATTTCAGCATCCTTTACGTTGGGCGGACCCTAGCGTTGCGGAAATGTTAGCGCAAACATTTCAAGCGAAATAGCGGGCCAGATTGGCCCGAACCCGGTCCAAAGGCGTTGCAGCGGTCAGGTCCGGCACAAAGGTTTCGCCGGTGATCGCCTCATAGGCGTCGATGTAAACGCGCGAGGTCTGTTCGATCATCTCGGCAGGAATTTTGGGGATTTCGTCCTTGTAAGGGTCACAACGCGCCCCCACCCAAGACCGGATCACATCCTTGTCAAACGAAGGCGGGCGTGTCCCTGCCGTGAACGCCGCCTCATAACCGCTGGCCAGCCAATAGCGGCTGCTGTCGGGGGTGTGGATTTCATCGGCGATCAGGATTGCGCCGCTGTCATCGGTGCCAAATTCATATTTGGTATCGACAAGGATCAGCCCCCGTTCGGCCGCCATCTTTTGCCCGCGCGCAAACAGCGCCAAGGCCTTGGCCGAAACCTCGTCCCATTGGGCCTGTGTCAAAAGACCCTGCGACACGATATCAGCGGCGGTCAACGGTTCATCATGGCCACCGTCAAAGGCCTTGGACGTTGGGGTAATAATCGCGGCGGGCAGGGCCTGATTGTCTCGCAGGCCATCTGGCAGGCTGTGACCATACATCTGGCGCACCCCCGCCTTGTACTGGGTCAGAACCGAGGTTGATGTCGTCCCCGCCAGATACCCCCGCACGACCACCTCGACCGGCAGAATTTCCACCCGCTTGCCGATCACCACGTTCGGGTCGGGATAGGATAGCACATGATTGGGGCAGATGTCTGCGGTGCGGTCGAACCACCAACGGGCAAGCTGCGTCAGGACCTGCCCCTTAAACGGAATTGCGGCAAGGATGCCGTCAAAGGCGCTGATCCGGTCCGAAGAAATCAGGATGCGGCGTGCCGGTTCGGTGGCGGTTGCAGGCAGGTCATAACAATCGCGCACCTTGCCGAAATAGGGGTTCGGCAGTTCGGCAATGCGGGCGTGGTCAAGAACGCGCATCTTGGGCCTCCGTCAGGGATGGGGCGGCTATCGCGCGCGCGGCCGGGCTTGTCAACCAGCGCCCATCTCCTGTGTCACAGCATATGCCGGTCAGTTCAGCCAATCGGGCAAATCCTGTGGCGCAATGCCAAAAGCTGTCGGGTCAGAAAGGAACACCGCAGCGCCCACCACCACAGCCGCGGCCAACACCGCAAAGCCGATTTTCCACCAGCTATAGGGCCTTTCGCCCTGCACCTCTCCGGTTTGGCCATTGACCAAAAACCGGTAACTCTTGCCGGAATATTTATAGGCCGCCGTCCAGACGGGCAAAAGCACATGTTTGAAGGTTTCATCGGCATAGCGGGTGTTGATCTGGTCAACCCGCTGTTCGTCGCCACCAATGTCGCGGCGCACATCGCTGTCGATGATCTGCTCCATCCGCGCCCGCGCCTTGTTGTGGCCCTCTGCCAGTGCCAAACTATAGCCTTCAGACTGAAATCCGGCCAGAAAATCGGGGAAATAGGGCACCAACTGGCCAAGATCCCAAGGTGTCAGTTCATTTCCCAACCGCTCGGGCAGGCTGGTTGACGCCATGACCAGCAGATCATCAAAATCGCGCGCGACATTGCCCGAAGCCGCATACCAGCGGGTTTTCTGCACCCGTTCTTCGCGCTGTTCGGCTCGGCCATTGACGTTGACCGTCACGCTGCGGGTTTCGTAGTAGTGCTCGCCCCGTTGGCCGGTATAGCTGCTGGCGGTTGCCGCATCGAATGTCCAGAACGGCACGTAGATGCCCGCCATGGCCCGCCCCTTGCGGGTATATTCCAAAAGACCATTGGGCGCGAACCACAGCCCGCCCAACCATTTGGTCAGCGCCGCACGCGCCTGAGGTTCGGTCAAGGTGAAAGGCACAAGCGCCTGCGGTTTGATCTGGCGGTGTGTGCCGGTATCCACCACAACCGGGGTCGCACAAAACGGGCATTCGGCGGCATGCGCGGCACCCTGAAACTCGACCAAGGCGCCGCAATTCGGGCAAGAGGTGCTGCGGATGTCTTCAGCGATATCATCGCCAAGATCACGCGCCAGCCCGCGGGCCAAAGGAATTTCCCCCAAGGCGCGCGCCTTGCGCCGCGGGGCCGCGCCTGCAATGGCCTGGCTGTGTCCGCAATGGTCGCAGACAAGCTGGGTTTGGCCCGGCGCAAAGCGCAGGTCCGCGCCGCATTGTTCGCACGGATAGCGATGGACCTCGGCAACCGCCATGCCAGATTAGCCCGCAGGCGGGGGTGGCGGCACTTGCGCGAACAGGCGCTGCAACTCGGTCTCGGCTGCGGGCTTCCAGCCGTCTTGTCCGGCACTCCAGACAAGGCTGGCCCGCACCAACCCACCCGATTGGGCCATCACCGTCAAATCTGCCTCTGAAAAGGGGCCTTTTGTCTCGCCGTTCAGGGCGATGTGCCAAAGCTTGGCCACCGGCGGGGGGGCCGAAGGTGGTGGTGGCGGGGGGACAGCGGCCGCCGCCGTGGGGACAGCGCCCCAAGGCCCGGCGTTTTGCGCCATGGCCGCCCCCATACCTGCCGCCATGCCCGCGCCCATCATCGCACCGGCACCGGATGCGGGGTTGGCCATGCCTTCGGCCGCATTGAACTGCATGTATTTGTTCAGATCCCCCGCGATGCCCATCGAGGTGCGCTTGTCGAGCACCTTTTCCACCTCTTCGGGCAGGCTGATGTTTTCGATATAGAACTCGGGGATCGTCAGGCCATATTCGGCAATCTTCGGCCCGATTGCCTGTGTCACGATGCGGCCCAGATCGGCGGTGTTGCCCGCCATATCCAAGACGGGGATGCCAGATTTGGCCAAAACCTGCGAGACTTCCTGCAAGATGACGTTCCGCACCTGAAAGCTGATCTCATCGGCGGTAAATTCGCCATCCGTGCCGACGATCTCGGTCAGAAAGCGGCCCGGGTCCGAGACCCGCATTGAATAGCTGCCATAGGCCCGCAGTCGCACCGGCCCAAACTCGGGGTCGCGCGCCATGATCGGGTTCTTGGTGCCCCATTTCTGATCGTTGAAACGGGTGGTGTTGACGAAATAGATCTCGGATTTGAAGGGGCTGTCAAAACCGTGATCCCAGTGCTGAAGGGTGGTCATCACCGGCATGTTGTTGGTTTCCAACATGTAAAGCCCGGGGCCAAACACATCTGCAAGCTGACCTTCATGCACGAAAACCGCAGCCTGGCCTTCGCGGACCGTCAGCTTTGCCCCGTATTTTATCGCATTGCCGCGCCGCTCAAAGCGCCAGACCATCGTGTCGCGCGTGTCATCCAGCCACGAAATGACGTCAATGAATTCACCCTTCAGGAAATCGAAAACCATAGCAGGCTCCTTGTCACAAATACGCGGGTCAAGATGCGCCGCCCAAGATCCGGGCGGCAAGGTCGAACACAATGGGCCGGGCCTCGGCCTCGGTCATGCCCGGACGCAGGGCGGGGTTGTACAGAATGCGCAGCATCGCCTCGTCCATCCGCGTCAACAGCGCGAATTCCTCGTCATCATTGAAAATCGAGGGGCGCGCGCGCGGGCTGTCGTTTGGCAGGCCAAGGCCCTGCGCGACTTCTTCGTGAATGCACGACAAGCGCAACAGATCAGGATGTTCGGCCCGCACAACGGCGAAGGCGCGGGTGTAAACCCCGCTCTTGCCGCGCGATTGGGCCAGAACGGCACAGTAGGTTGATTGCGGCATCTGCGTTATGCCTGCGATATCGGCCGCTCCCAGCCCCGGCATGGTGGCCTGCATGGTTGGGCCAAGGGCACGTCGCTCGCCTTCTGACACGATGTACAGAAAGAAATTCGGGTTGCTGTCATCCAGACGGATCGAGTGGCCCGAAACCCGCGACAAGCGCGCAATATAGTCTGCAACACGCACAGAATCCGCCGCCTGCATCTCGGCCGAAACCGAGGCGCCAAAGCGCAGGCTGACCCGCACCGGCGCGGCCCAACGGCGCAAATTGCTGGCGTTGCCGCTGGCCACTTGCCCCCCCGTGCCGGGCACATATTCGTCGCGCAGGGCAATCTGGATGAAGGTTTCGGCCAGCATCCTGTCGGTAAAGGGCGTGTCGGCACCGCCGCCATCGGTGCGCAACAACCCTTGCGACAAGAGCGCTTGTTGCACCTGCGCGTAATAGCTGTGGGCTGCGGCGCTTTCGGGGCTGACTGGACCGGTGGGTGCGGTTTCGCCCGCCCCCGGCATCATCGCCGGATTGGTTTGGGGTTTGGGCGGCAGGGTAGAGGCAGTACAGCCGGACAAAAGCAAAGCACCCAAGGCCAAAGCCCCGAACCGCTTGAAGTTTTTCATCCGCCTGCCCTGCCCCATGTTTATCAGACCGCTGTGCCCATATTGGCACCCGAGCCCGTGTTGCGCGCCCGCGCCGCAGACAAGGTGTCGCGCAACTCGTGCTCCATCTTCACCAGTTCCCCTTCGGCTGCGGCCCGGCGCGCCTTGCCCTCATCTGCAATGGACAGGCTTTCCTCGATCGTTGCAATAAGAGATGCGTTGGCCTTTTTCACCGCTTCAATGTCGAAAACGCCGCGCTCCATTTCGGTGCGCACAATGCGGTTGGTTTCGCGCAGGTTTTCGGCGTTCGATGTCAAAAGCTCGTTGGTCAGATCATTGGCCTCGCGGATGGCCACCGCGGCCTCTTTCGAACGCTGGATCGTCACCGCCTGCGCCAGTTGGGTTTCCCACAAAGGCACGGTGTTCACGAGGGTCGAGTTGATCTTGGTGATCAGGCTCTTGTCATTTTCCTGCACCAGCCGGATTGACGGCAAGGACTGCATGGTCACCTGCCGCGTCAGCCTAAGGTCATGGATACGGCGTTCCAGATCGTCGCGCGCCGCGCGCAAATCGCGCAGTTCTTGCGCCACTTTTACCTGATCGGCCTCGGGGGCCTTGGCCACTTTTGCCTCTTTGGCGGGGATATCCGTGCTGTCGACTTCGGCCAGCTTTGCTTCGCCTGCGGCGATGTAAAGTGCCAGCTCGTCATAGAACGTCAGGGTTTTTTCATAAAGGATATCAAGGGATTTGACATCTTTCAGCAGGGTATGTTCATGGATTAGAAGCGTGTCCGTGATCTTGTCGATCTGGCCTTGAACCTGTTCAAACCGCGCCACGAATTTGGCAAAGGGTGCGGCACGGCCCAAGATACGCTCCCACCAGCTGCGCTCGCGCCGGACGTCCAGTTCGCTGACCGAAAAGCCGCGCAGGGTGGTCACGATATCGCGCAGGCTGTCACCCGCAGGGCCGACATCCTTGTTCTTCACGCCCGACAACATTTCCTGGCTGATAACCTGCAATTCGGCCTGCGCGGCAGGCCCGAACGAGATGATCGATTGGGTGTTGCCCATGTCGATTTCGGCCATGCGCTTGGTGATCGCGGCGGGCTCATCTGCGTTGGCCTCTTCCAGCGGCACGGTGGCGCTTCCCGGTTCGGGCAGCACAACGCCGGGAACCTTTTCCAGCTCGGCAAGCGCGGTAGGGGCGGGGG
>JAIOXV010000063.1 GCA_021741465.1 Paracoccaceae bacterium | reverse complement strand
GCCTGATCGCGAAAACAATGGCCCTCCTCCAGCAGCAAAAGCCGCATTTCGCGCAAACTGTCCGCGCTTGGCACCGGCAGGTCTGCGTCTGCCTTCGGGCGCACCAGCACAAAATCTTCGGCAAAAAGGGCAACCTCGGTCAGGGTTGGCTCTGACACCGGCAAGGCCACGATGGCGCAATCCAGCCGCCCCTCGGACAGTTCTTGCAAAAGCTTGGGTGTGATCGTCTCGCGCAGGTAAAGATCAAGGCCGGGATAGGCCTGCGTCACCCGGGCGATCACCTGCGGCAGCAAATAGGGGGCAACAGTGGGGATCACCCCCATCCGCAACCGCCCCGCCAGGTGATTTCGCGACACCCGTGCAAGGTCATCCAGCTCTTCGGCCAGCCGCAGGATCTCGCGCGCGCGGCTGGCAAATTCTTCGCCAAAGGCTGTCAGCCGGACCGACCTTGCCCCCCGGTCAAACAGCGGCGCACCAAGGCCTTCTTCCAGATCTTTTATCTGCATCGAAAGCGCTGGCTGCGAGATGGACGAGATTTCGGCCGCCCGGCCAAAATGCCTGGCGCGCGACAGGGCATCAAAATAGCGCAACTGTTTCAGGGTCAGGTTTGTCATAAGATAAACTTATCAATACAATCAGGAAATGCAACTTAATCAAATGGAAAAACCCTGTTAGAACGATTCCAGACGGCAAGACTCACCTCTTGCCCGCATTCATTGCAAGGAGATGACCATGGACGACAAAAGCGCAGGCAAATGCCCGGTGATGCACGGGGCCAAGGCGGCGACGCATGGCGGGCGCGGCAACAAGGATTGGTGGCCGAACCAGCTGAACCTCGCGATCTTGCACCAGCATGCCCCGGCATCGAATCCTTTGGGCGCGGATTTTTGTTATGCACAGGCTTTTTCGGGCATCGACTATGCAGCGTTGAAGGCCGATCTGGCAAAGCTGATGACCGACAGCCAAGATTGGTGGCCGGCTGACTGGGGCCATTATGGTGGCCTGATGATCCGCATGGCGTGGCATTCGGCCGGCACCTACCGCACCGCCGACGGGCGCGGGGGGGCAAGCACCGGCAACCAGCGCTTTGCGCCGCTGAATTCTTGGCCCGACAACGGCAACCTTGACAAGGCGCGCCGCCTTCTGTGGCCGATCAAGCAAAAATACGGCAACGGCATTTCCTGGGCCGATCTGATGATCCTGGCGGGCAACGTCGCGCTTGAGTCCATGGGCTTCAAGACCTTTGGGTTTGGCGCTGGGCGTGAAGATATTTGGGCGCCTGAGGAAGACATCTATTGGGGCGCCGAGGCTGAATGGCTTGCGACATCTGACAAGCCAAACAGCCGCTATTCGGGCCAGCGCGAGCTGGATAACCCGCTTGCCGCCGTTCAGATGGGACTGACCTATGTTAACCCCGAAGGCCCCGACGGCGTTGCCGACCCGGTTGCTTCGGGCCGCGATGTGCGCGAAACCTTCGCCCGCATGGCGATGAATGACGAAGAAACCGTCGCCTTGGTTGCCGGGGGCCACACCTTTGGCAAGGCGCATGGCGCGGGTGATCCGTCGCTGGTTGGCCCCGAGCCGGAAGCCGCCCCGTTAGAGGCGATGGGTCTGGGCTGGATCAACGCCTTTGGCTCTGGCAAGGGCATCCACACCACCACCTCTGGCATCGAAGGCGCATGGAAGCCGAACCCGACAACCTGGGACAACGGCTATTTCGACATGCTGTTCAAATACGAATGGGAATTGACCCATTCGCCCGCTGGCGCGCAGATCTGGCTGGCCAAGGATGTCGAGCCGCAAGACATGATCCCCGATGCGCATGACCCCTCGATCAAGCACCGCCCGATGATGACCACGGCGGACATGTCGATGCGCCTGGACCCGATCTATGGCCCGATTTCCAAGCACTTCCACGAAAACCCCGCGGCCTTTGCCGATGCTTTTGCCCGCGCCTGGTTCAAGCTGACCCACCGCGACATGGGGCCGAAGGCGCTGTATCTGGGCCCCGAAGTCCCTGCCGAAGACCTGATCTGGCAAGATCCGGTTCCGGCCCGCGACCACACGCTGATCGACGCCAGCGACATCGCCGATCTGAAGGCGAAAATCCTTGCATCCGGCCTGTCGACCCAAGACCTGGTTTTGGCGGCTTGGGCATCGGCCTCCAGCTATCGCGGTTCGGACAAGCGCGGCGGCACCAATGGCGCCCGCGTGCGGCTTGCCCCGCAGAAGGATTGGGCGGTCAATGATCCGGCAAGCCTTGCCAAAGTGCTGAAGGCGTTGGAGGCGATCCAGGCTGCCTTCAACGCCAAGGCAGGTTCTGGCAAACGTGTCTCGCTTGCCGACCTGATCGTTCTGGGTGGCACGGCGGCGGTCGAACAGGCGGCGGTTGGCGCAGGTCATCCGGTTGCGGTGCCCTTCACCCCCGGCCGTATGGATGCAAGCGCGGCGCAAACCGATGCGGCCAGCTTCGAGCCGATGGAGCCCGTGGCCGACGGTTTCCGCAATTGGCAAAAGCAAAGCTACCGTGTCACGGCCGAAGAAATGCTGGTCGACCGCGCGCAGCTTTTGACGCTTTCTGCGCCGGAAATGACCGTTCTTGTGGGCGGTATGCGGGCGCTTGGGGCCAATGCAGGTGGATCGAAGCAGGGGCTGTTCAGCGCCCGTACCGGTGCGCTTACGCCTGACTTCTTCAGCGCGTTGCTTGACATTGGCACCGTCTGGACCCCCATCGGCGAAGACGCCCAAAGCTTCGAAGGCCGCGATGCGAAAACTGGGGCTGTCAAAGCCACGGCAAGCCGGGTTGATCTGGTCTTCGGGTCCAACTCGCAACTGCGGGCGCTGGCCGAGGTCTATGCCCAGTCTGACAATGCCGGCAAGTTCGTGGCCGATTTTGCCGCCGC
The DNA here is from genome assembly GCA_021741465.1 of Paracoccaceae bacterium. Taxonomy (GTDB): domain Bacteria; phylum Pseudomonadota; class Alphaproteobacteria; order Rhodobacterales; family Rhodobacteraceae; genus Tabrizicola_A. The sequence continues at coordinate 12,345 of JAIOXV010000063.1, read as the reverse complement.
TTGGGCCAAGGTGATGAACCTGGGCCGCACCGATATCTAAGACAATGGGCGCGGGGGGGATGGCCCCTCGCGCCCATTTTTTCTTGACGAACAGCGGCTTATCTTTGCACCAGCACCGCTTCGCCTGACACCGCCTTTATCCAGTTCGTTGCCTGCCCATCGGGCCAGATCACCCGCACTTGGGCCGTTTTGGCCGGGCCGATGCCAAAATGCCAAGGCACCAGCTGCCCCGACATATGCCCCCCGCCCACAGTGATTTCGCGCCGCTGCAAGCCCGCGTCGCTGCGCAGTTCGATCCAGGCGCCGATACCGTCGCGGTTGGCCCCGGTTTGGCGCAAGGACACGGTGACAAACCCGCCCAACCCCCCCGAAACATTGCGCCAGACTTCGGGCGGTTCCCAGCGGTTGACGACCAGCAGATCCAGCTTGCCGTCAGCATTGAAATCGGCCACCGCCCCGCCCCGACCGGTTTTGAAACTTAGCGCGCCCGAGATTTCGGCGGCCTCAACAAAGCTGCCATCCGGGCGCTGCAGAAAAAGATTGTTCGGATCCATCGCGGCGAAATCCGGCATCGCGTGCACATTGCCTTTGACCACGAACAGATCGGCCAGCCCGTCATTGTTCACATCTTCAAACTGGGCATGCCACGCGGTCGAAGGGCGCAGATCGCCCCCGGTAAAGGGCCGATGGGCCGTAATCCCGCGCTTGAGCGCCTGATCGGTATATTGCGGCAAAAGGCGGTCATCTGGCGGGGTCAGGACCTGCAATTTGTTATCGGCCATCGAGGTCAGGTAAAGCTCGTTGAAGCCATCGCCATCCAGATCGCGGCTGGCGATCCCCATGCCCCAGATGCGCAGGCGCTTCCAGCCTTCGTTCTCGCTCCACAGCCGCGGGGTGGGTTCCATGTGCCACAGCTGTTCCTGCCCGCCCTTGTAATATTCCCTGTCGTTCGACACCCGCAAATCGCGGGTTCCGGCACCTGACCAGTCGGAAAACAGCATCGACAACGCGCAGTAGCTGGGCGTCAGGGGCACCGGGGGGGCAAAGCCCTTGGCAAGCGGGCGGTGCAGCCAATTGTCGGTACATGACCCCCAGGGAAAGGCTTCTTCCTTGCGGTTGATGTAATTGCCGACCGCCAGTGTCGGCCAGTGTTGCCCGGCCTCCCAGGTGGCGGCAAAGGCGGTGGACCAGCCGTCGCCACCATCAAATCCCCAATCTGCATTGGCCATTTCAAACCGGCACCCGCCCAGCCCCCGCATCAGGTGGTTTTCGCCCACCCGCAGAACTGCCAGATCGGTAATGCCGTCGCCGTCAATGTCCAAGGGATAGGCCCCGGTCACGCCGGTATCGTCCAAGCCCGCCACGGGCGCAAAACGCAAATCCCCGCCCGGAGAGGAGATGTTGCGGTAAAGCCCGGCCGGACCTTCGCCCCCGGCGATAAAGACATCCGGCAGCGTGTCGCCGTCGCAGTCAAACACTGCAGCGCCCCCGCCGACCATGTATTGCCACTCACCCATATAGGCGGTGGTTATCCCGCTGCTTTGTGGGGCAAAGCGCGGCATCACCGGCTCATCTGCCCAAGCCGGGGCAGCCGCCAGCGCCAGAACCGCGCCCTTAAGCACGGGTTTGCAACCCCAGAACATGCTGCGCGACACAGCGCCCCTGCGTCAGGCCGTTCTCATTTGCCGCGCGGAAATGGATGCCACCGTAAAGCCTTGAAAGGGCGGCCTCTTCTGCCGCCTGCCAGAACGAGCTGAAGGACCGCACGCCCAGCCCATCCTCTTCATGCGTGGCATCGTCAAAGGCAAAGTTCGGCCCCATCAGCCCTTCCAGCACCGCCGCCGCTGCCCCGGTTTGGGTGGAATGCCCCGAAGGATATTCCGGGAAGGGCGGTGTTATCAGCAAAGGCTCCCAATTCGGGTCGATCACCCGGCGAATATAGGTCACCGGGCGCACAAGATCATGTTCGTATTTTGACCGCCAGCATTGGATGAACCCATCGGCAATGCCCATGCCAAGCATGGCCAAAAGCTCGGCCTGCCGGTCAACCGGCGTCGCATCCCGTGCGAAGATCTGCAAAAGGATCGCCACCCAATGCCCGGGCGGGGTGGGAGACAACATCGGGTCATCCGACCAGAACCGCGCGATGACCTGTTGTTCCGCGCTTAGCGATTGCGAGATGTCATAAACCTCCCTCGCTTGTGCATAGAACTCGGATGCGGGGTCTTCGCTATAGTCAATCGGCGGCGGCAGGCCGCAGGGCCCTTCGGTGGGAATGGCGAAGGGGCGGTTCTGGCCCCAGTGTGGCAAAAGCGGCTTTTGCTGCACCGCGATGGTCGATGTCGGCACCCAATGGGCGGGGCCGGCGGTCAGCGTGTAGGTTTCGGGAAAGCCCATGTTTTCGATAAGCGCGCCGCCATCCCCTGCCGACCAGCGCAGGATATGGTCTGACACCGCCACCCCATGCGCCCGGCTGCGCGCCACCACATCAGCCGGCTGATCTGCGGCGGCGAGATCGGCCATCTGTGTTGCCATCGCGGCCATCGCGCGCTGGCCGGTGGGGCCGGTATTGCCGAAATGGGCGGCCATGGCATGGGCCAAGGCGGCTTGCAAAACGCAGGCCTCATCATGTGGGGCCGGGTCTCGGGCGGGCAGGGGAGGCAGGTCGCGCACCTGCCCCGAAAGCGAGCGCAGCGCCGGATTGCCGGTGGCCAGCGCCTCGAACACCGTGATCCCCAGATAGGCAAAAGACCTGCTGGCGACCGGCGGCGAATAGGTCGCCGTGTGGCGGATCAGCTCCAGCAAAAGCCGGTACCAGCCTGCAAGAACCGCCTCTGCCCGCCTTTCCGCGGCGAAAGCCGGCAAAGGGGCTGCGGTGGTGGCCAGAACAAAAGCCGCGCCCGCTTGTAAAAAGCGGCGGCGGCTTTGGTGGGTTTGCATCAGATGTAACGGTTCCACAGGTTTTCCAAACGCTCTTGGCGACCAGATTTCGGCTCTGGCTCCAGCCCTTCGGCGGTAACGCGCGCTGCCGCGGCTTCCAGCCCGCCTTCCAGCATGGCCTTGGCCGCAGGGGCCTGCCAGCCAGCATAGCGCGCGCGGCGTGCGGATTCCAACGCGTCCGATTGCAGCATCGCCGCTGCGGCTTTCAGGGCGCGCGCGCAGGTGTCCATGCCCCCAACATGGGCCAAAACCAGATCTTCCGCATCCAGCGACTGACGCCGGATCTTGGCGTCAAAATTGGTGCCGCCCGTGGTATAGCCGCCCGCGCGCAAGATTTCATAGAAGGCCAGCGCCTTTTCGGCGTGGTTATTGGGGAACTGGTCCGTGTCCCACCCCGATTGATAGTCATTGCGGTTCATGTCGATCGACCCGAAAATGCCAAGCGCGGCGGCTGTGGCGATTTCATGTTCAAAGGAATGCCCGGCCAGAATGGCGTGGCCCTGTTCGATGTTGACCTTCACTTCGCCTTCCAGCCCAAAGTCCTTCAAGAAGCCATAGACCGTGGCCACGTCATAGTCATATTGGTGTTTCGACGGCTCTTGCGGCTTTGGCTCGATCAGGATGGTGCCAGCGAAACCGATCTTGTGCTTGTATTCGACCACCTGCTGCAAAAAGCGCCCGGCATGGGCCCGCTCGGCGGCAAGATCGGTGTTCAGAAGCGTCTCATAGCCTTCGCGCCCGCCCCAAAGCACATAATTGGCCCCGCCAAGGCGGTGGGTGGCATCCAAGTTGGCCTTCACGCTTGCTGCGGCATAGGCATAGACATCGGGGTCAGGGTTGGTGGCCGCCCCCGACATCCAGCGCTTGTGGCTGAACATATTGGCAGTGCCCCACAAGAGCCGGGCTTTGTGCTTGGCCTGCTTTTCGGCAAAATAGTCAACGATTTCATCAAGATTACGCTTCGATTCTGCAAAGGTCGCGCCTTCGGGGCGCACATCGGCATCATGAAAGCAATAAAACGGCACGCCCAGAATATCGAAAAGCTCGAAGGCGGCGTCGGCCTTGGCCTTGGCTGCGGCCATACCGTCCTTGAACCACGGGCGCTCCAGCGTCTGGCCGCCAAAAGGATCACCCCCCTGATAGGCAAAGCTGTGCCAATAGGCGACGGCAAAGCGCAGATGGTCTTCCATCCGCTTGCCCATCACCACCTCATCGGGGTTGTAATGGCGGAAGGCGAATTCGTTTTGGCTTTCGGGGCCTTCATAGCGAATTTCGGGAATGCCGTTGAAATAGCCGGGCATGGGGTTTCCTTAAATATCAAGCCCGCGAAGGGCGGTTTGGGCAGCGCGGAACCGGGCGTGGCCCGCGTCATAAGCATCTTGCAGCGCAACCGATGGCTCGATGCTGCGGGCTATGGCAGGACGACTGGCCACTTCGGCCCCGGCCCCGGTGGCGGCCATCAGGCCAAGCCGGGCGGCGCCAAACGCAGCGCCAAAATCGCCCGCCACGGGCAGATCAACCGGCACGCCCAAGGCGGTGGCGATGGCGCCCAGCCAATAGTCAGACCGCGACCCGCCGCCCACGGCCAACAGCCGATCAATCCGCGTGCCAGTGGCTGCAAGGGCATCGCGGCAATCGCGCAGCGCAAAAGTCACCCCTTCCAGCACGGCCCGCGTGCCTGCGGCGGTGTCGGTGGCATGTTCCAGTCCCATGAAACTGCCGCGAATGGCGGCATCGTTCAGCGGTGTCCGCTCGCCCCCCAGATAGGGCAGGAACAGGGTCTTGCCAGGGGCTGCAACGCGGCCCAAGGCCCCGGTCAGGGCCGCGGCCTCTTGGCCGACAAAGCGGCCATACCAGTTCAAGGCATCGGTCGCGGCCAGGATCACGCCCATCTGGTGCCATGCCCCGGGAAGGGCGTGGCAGAAGGTATGCACTGCGGTTGCCGGATCGGGGTGATAGCCGTCATTCGCGGCGAAAAGCACGCCGCTGGTGCCAAGGCTGACAAAGGCCTCGCCCGCCCGCACCACGCCCACGCCAACCCCTGATGCGGCATTGTCGCCACCGCCACCGGCCACGACGACCCGGCCCATCATGCCCCAGCGTTCGGCCAGACCCGGCCGCAAAAGGCCCGAAACTGCCGATCCTTCGACCAGGCGTGGCATCTGACCCCGGTTTAGCCCGGTTCCGGCCAGAAGATCATCCGACCAATCGCGCGCGCCGGTATCCAACCAGCTTGTGCCGGCGGCATCCGACATCTCGGCGACATGATCGCCGATCAGCCAGAGCCGCAGGTAATCCTTTGGCAACAGAACTTTGGCCACCTTGTCCCAGATCGCGGGTTCGTGCCTGCGCACCCAATCCAGCTTTGGGGCGGTAAAGCCCGGAAAGACGATATTACCCGAGATGGCGCGATAGCGCGGGTCGGCATCCAGCGCGGCCGCCTCGGCGTGGCTGCGGGTGTCGTTCCACAAGATGCAGGGCCGCAGCACATTGTCGGCGCGGTCCAGCAAGGTTGCCCCATGCATATGGCCCGAAAGCCCGATGCCCTGCACCGCACCCAGGCCATGGGCTGCAAGCCGGTCGAGCACGGTTTCAGCGGCGGCAATCCAGTGCGAGGGCTCTTGTTCCGACCAGCCCTCGGCCGGGCGCGACACTGTCAAGGGGGCGCTGGCCTCAGCCAGAACCTCTTGGCGGTCGTTCATCAGAACGCCTTTCAGCCCCGAGGTGCCAAGATCCAGCCCGATAAACATGTCAGTAGGCCTGCGGAGGCTTCTTGCCCATGATGATCATGCCCAAGATATCGTCGTCGGTCACATCCCCGACATTGACGCAGCCCACGCGCTGGCCGTTTTTCATCACAACCGCCCGGTCGCACAGTTTCATCACCGAATGAATGTCATGTTCGATCAGGAAAATGCCCAGACCCTGCGCCTTCAGCTCTTGGATAAGCTCTGCCACCATCTGGGTTTCATGCGGGCCAAGCGCAGCGGTGGGTTCATCCATGATAAGGATCTTGGCGTTGAAATACACCGCCCGCGCAATGGCGACAGATTGGCGCTGCCCGCCCGAAAGCGCCGAAACCGGGACATTGAACTTTTGAAAGTTGGGGTTCAGCCGGCCCATGATCTTGCGGGTCTCGGCCTCCATTCTGGTTTCGTCGACAAAGCCGAAACTGTTCACCAACTCGCGCCCCAAGAACAGGTTCGATGCGGCGTCCAGATTGTCGGCCAAGGCCAGCGTCTGGTAGATCGTCTCGATGTTATGGGCGCGGGCGTCGCGCGGGTCGTCGATCTCGACCTCATGGCCATTTATAAGGATCTGCCCGGCATCTTTCTGGTAAGCGCCCGACAAGCATTTGATAAGGGTAGATTTTCCTGCGCCATTATGGCCCAGAAGCCCAACGACTTCGCCCGGGTAAAGATCGACGCTGACATGATCGACAGCCTTGATGCCACCAAAGGCGATCGAGATGTCGCGCAGTTCCACAAGCGGGGTTCCGGTGTTTGGATTGCTCATGTTTCAGCCCCCTTACTTGATGCGCTTGCGGTAAATGATGTCAAGATAGACGGCCAGAACCAGAGCCAGACCGATCACGATCTTACGGTAAGACCCGTCGCCAAAGCCGATCAGCACCATGCCGGTTTGCAGCGAAACCAGCACCAAGGCCCCGATGATCGCGCCATAAATCGTGCCGACACCACCCGCCAAGGACGTGCCCCCGACAACCGCCGCCGCGATGACCATCAGTTCGTCAAGATCACCCAAGGCGTTGGTGGCGCTGTTCAGGCGGGCCGACGCGATCACCGCCGCCACCCCGGCCAAAGCGCCCATCAGCATGAAGATCTTCACCGTCATTGCGCGGGTGTTGATGCCCGACAGCGCAGCCGCTTCGGGGTTGCCGCCGATGGCAAAGACATAGCGGCCAAAGCGGGTGCGGGTCATCAGAACCGTCATTGCCAGAACCACAAGCGCCATAATCAGCACCGGATAGGCAAAGCCATGGGCGATAAAGGCGCCCTCCGGCACCTCTTGGCCCAGCTTTGCATAGTAATCCTTCAAGATGCCCTTAGGCCAGGGATAGGCATTCACCACCAGCGTCGCGATGATGATGACGCCGCAGCTCAAGCCGCCCACGAAATACTCGGCCCAGATCGGGCGCAGGGCAAAGCCGTGCAGTTTGCGTGCGGCGCGGCCGCGGATCATCATCCAGATCACCCCCGCTGCCGCCAGCGCGCAGACAATCCAGCTTCCGGTTGCGCCAATCGCGCCATAAGGCCCGCCGCCCAACAGTGCGAAGGTGCTGTCCACTGGCGAAATGGTGCGCCCGCTTGATGCCAGAAAGGCCATGCCCCGCCACAGCATCAACCCGCCAAGGGTCACGATGAAAGAAGGGATCGCAAGATAGGCGATCAAGGTTCCCTGCAGCGCGCCGATTACCGCGCCCAGCGCAATCCCGAACACCACGGCAAGGATCCAGATCGCCGGGTGCCCCAGACCCAGAACGGGCGGCAACCATTCAACCTGCAGCAGGCCCGCGTACATGCCAACCACGCCCACGATAGAGCCGACAGAAAGGTCAATGTTGCGCGTGATGATGACCAACACCATCCCCGTCGCCATGATCCCGATCGAGGCGGTCTGAACGCTCAGGTTCCACAGGTTGCGTGGTGTCAGGAAAGATCCTTCGCCCAGGACCAATGCCCCATAAGCGTGAAAACCAACCCAGATCAGCAACAGGGCGCCCAGCATGCCCAACAGGCGCGGGTCAATTTCTGTTGCGCGCAAAAAGCGGCCAAAGGCGCTTTCCGTTTTGGAATTGGTCTGAGGGGAATGTGGCGTGTCGCTCATGTCCGCGTCCATCCTGATCTGAGGGATTTGGCCGGGACCATCCCGCAGGCGCAAGCCCGCTCAAGGCGCCGTGATGCAGGCGCAAGGTCATCCGGATCGAAAAACGCCCGGCGCCATCCAATGGCAGCGCCGGGCACTTTGGTTAGATCACTGGCAGGCAGCGACGCCGTCCATAGCCCCTTCGCAAGCCGCCTCTTTCGAGATGTGGCCCGCGTCGATTGCCAGGTTCAGCGTGTCCTTGGTGATCGGGGTCGGGTTCAGAAGAATGGCGTTCATTTCAACGCCCTTTTCGCCGCCCGAGAACTTGGTCGCGCCGGCGATGGCGTCCAGCGCGGTGCCTTCGGCCAGCATGCCGGCGATTTCGCCTGCAGCCTTGCCCAGATCACGGCTGTTTTTCCAAACCGAAACGGTCTGGGTGCCACGTGCCACGCGGTTGATCGCGGCAAGGTCGCCGTCCTGGCCACCCAAGGGCACATTCAGACCCTGAGCTGCCAGCGCAGCAGCAGCGCCACCGGCCATACCGTCGTTTTCGGCCAGAACGGCGTCAACGGCGTTGTTGTTGGCGGTCAGGATCTGCTCCATGTTCTTTTGGGCATTTTCCGGCTTCCAGCCATCCGAGTTGGCTTCGCCAACGATCTTGATGGTGCCAGCAGCCACAGCCGCGCCGATCACTTCTTCCATGCCCTGACGCAGGAAGCCAACGTTCGGGTCACCGGGGTCGCCCAGAATGATGGCATAGTTGCCGTCGGGCTTTGCCTTGGTCACTTCTTCGGCGATGATCCGGCCCACGCCGATGTTGTCGAAGGTCAGATAGAAGGTGCGTGCATCTTCGATCAGACGGTCATAGCCCACAACCGGAATGCCTTCGGCAGCGGCCTTGTCAACGGCTGGCCCGATCGCGTCCTTGTCCCAAGCGTTGATGATAAGCGCGTCCACGCCCTGCGAGATCAGCGCGTCGATGTCCGACAGCTGCTTTTCCGCCGAGGATTGCGCGTCGGCCGAGATATACTCGTTGCCGGCGGCTTCGATCGCTGCCTTCATGGCCGCTTCGTCAATTTTCCAGCGCTCTTCTTGGAACTGCGCCCAGCTCACGCCAATTTTCTTGCCTTCTGCCAGCGCCGCCGACGAGAAGCCAGCCGCTGCGATGACCGCAGCGAGAATAACCTTTTTCATCTTATCCTCCCATGGATGTCGGCCCGCAAAAAAGCCGGTCCGGCGGATTCGCCGGTACATTCCAAAGCTGAACTGAATAATTTCAGTTGTCAAAATATATTTGCGGGTGCAAGCTCGGCTTCTGTCGATTTTACGAAGAATTCGCCGCGATGCAGCATGAAATCGGTGACCTTCGAAGGAAAATGGCGGCTTTTACTTTGGGGGCTGAATAAATGGAGCAGATGGGCGGCAGCATGGGCGGGGCAGACCGGCCCAAGGGCGTCGGTCCGCTGATTCCCCCGCTGACCGAAACCCAACGCCCTCTTCGCCAGCAGATCTTTGAACGCATTCGTGCCGCAGGGCTTATCCCGCGCGTCACCCTTGCACGCGAACTGGGGGTCTCACCCGCCTCGGTCACCACCATCTGCGCCGAATTGATCGAGGCGGGGTTGATCGAAGAGGTCTCCGCCCCGCGCGACGTGGAAACCGCCCGTGGCCGGCCCGCCGTGGCGCTGGGCGTGCGTGCGGCGGCGCATCTGGTGGCGGGCATGAAGCTTTCTGACCGCGAACATACGGCAGTGATCGTCGATTTCGCCGGCAATCTGATTGCGGATGAGGCCGTGGCCCGCCAACCCGGCCCCATGACGCTGGAGGCACTTCTGGATGCCATTTCCACCCTTTTGGCGCGGGTCTGTGCCAAGGCCGGGGTTGCGCCGCAGGCGCTGACGGCCATCGGCATCGGTGTGCCGGGGTTTGTCGATGTGGCGCTGGGCATGGTGCATTGGTCTTCGGTCTTGCATGACCGCGCGGTGCCGCTTGCGGCGGCGGCCAGTGCCCGCATCGGCGTGCCCGTCACCATCGACAATGATGCCAATCTGGTCGCTCTGGCCGAGCTTTGGTTCGGGGCCGGGCGCGGGCTTTCGGACTTTGCCGTTGTCACCATCGAACACGGCGTCGGCATGGGGTTTGTGATGAACCACCGCATTTTCCGTGGCTCTGGCCGGATGGGGATGGAGCTTGGCCATACCAAGGTGCAACTGGACGGCGCGCTGTGCCGGTGCGGCCAGCGCGGCTGTCTTGAAGCCTATGTCGCCGACTATGCCCTTGCGCGTGAGGCGACCACCGCACTGAACCGCCCAACCACCGACACCCTGTCAATCAACGCGCTTTTGGAAAGCCTGTATGACCACGCCAAGGCTGGCAATGCCACTGCACGGTCAATTTTTCGCAGGGCAGGGCGCTATCTGGCGGTGGGGCTTTCCAATGTGGTCAATCTTTTTGACCCGGAACTTATCATCCTGTCGGGCGAACGGATGCGCTATGACTATCTTTATGCCGCCGAAACCTTGGCCGAGATGGACAATCTGGCCATCCAGACCGGCCGCCCGCGCCCGCCGATTGAAATTCACGCCTGGGGCGATCTGCTGTGGGCCCATGGCGCGGCGGCTTTGGCCTTGTCGGTGGTCAGCGAAAACCTGCTGGCCACCAGCCGCGATATCGCGGCTTAAGGCCGTTCCAGCAGCCTTGGGTGCCTGTTGCTTACGCCGGGTTTAAGCGCAAGATTTCAGGCGATTTATCAGGCGTTGAACAGGAAGTGCAGCACGTCGCCGTCCTTCACCTCATAAGTCTTGCCTTCCACGCGGAACTTACCCGCCTCTTTCGCGCCCGTCTCGCCCTTACCAGCGATATAATCGGCATAAGCCACGGTTTCGGCGCGGATGAAGCCCTTTTCGAAATCACCATGGATGACGCCCGCGGCTTGCGGGGCCAGCGTGCCCTTGGAAATCGTCCAGGCCCGCGCTTCCTTGGGGCCAACCGTGAAATAGGTCTGCAGGCCCAAAAGCTCGTGTCCAGCGCGGATCAGCCGGTCAAGCCCGGCTTCCGCGAGCCCCATTTCCTCTAGGAACATCGCGGCTTCGTCATCGGCAAGCTGGCTGATTTCTTCTTCGATCTTGGCCGAGATCACCACCGTCGCCGCGCCTTGGCCCGCCGCCATTTCGGCCACGCGGGCCGATTGGCTGTTGCCCGAAGCGGCACAGGCCTCTTCAACGTTACAGACATAAAGCACGGCTTTGGCTGTCAGAAGTTGCAGCATCCGCCATTGTTTGCGGTCGTCTTCGGCGATGGCCTGCGTGCGGGCAGGCTTGCCCTCGTTCAGCGCGGCCAAGGCGGCGCGCAGCAAGCGGTCCTGATCCAGCGTTTCCTGATCGCCGGCGCGCAGCTTCTTGCCCAGCGCGGTCAGGCGGCGTTCGATGCTTTCCATATCGGCCAGCATCAATTCGGTCTCGATCGTCTCGGCATCGGCGACCGGATCGATCCGGCCTTCGACATGGGTGATGTCGCCATCTTCAAAGCAGCGCAGCACATGGGCAATGGCATCGCATTCGCGGATATTGGCCAGAAACTGGTTGCCCAGCCCCTCGCCCTTTGAGGCGCCGCGCACAAGGCCCGCAATATCAACAAAGGTCATGCGCGTTGGAATGATCTGTTTTGATCCGGCAATCGCGGCCAGCTTTTCCAGCCGCGGGTCGGGCACGGCCACTTCGCCCACATTGGGTTCAATGGTGCAGAACGGAAAATTCGCCGCCTGCGCTGCCGCCGTGCGGGTCAGTGCGTTGAAGAGGGTCGATTTGCCCACGTTCGGCAAACCGACGATGCCCATCTTGAAACCCATGATCCCGCTCCTTTGGCCTGTTGGCGCGCTTGATAGGGGGGAAGGGCCAAAGGATCAAGCCAGAGCGTCGATCGCGGGCTTCAATCGCGGGCTTTGATCGCATGCGTGCACTCGGTGCTTGCGGCCATAGCCATCTCGATGCCTTTGGCCCATTGATTTTCCCGGTCTGGCCTGCGAAACCGCAAGGCAAGAGATTGCGGGGATTGCCATGACCAGAATTGACGACACTTTCGCGCGGCTGAATGCCGAAGGCAAAAAGGCTTTCGTGTCTTATATCATGGCTGGGGATCCCGATGTGCCCTATGCCCAAGCTGTGATGAACGGCCTGCCAGCGGCCGGGGTCGACATCATCGAGCTGGGCCTGCCCTTCACCGACCCTATGGCCGATGGCCCGACCATCCAACTTGCCGGCCAGCGCGCGCTGGAGGGCGGCATGACGGTCGACGCCACCTTGCAAATGGTGCGCGACTTCCGCGCCACCGACCAAAAGACCCCGATCGTTCTGATGGGCTATTACAACCCGATCTATGCGCGTGGGGTTGATCTGTTTTTGACGCAAGCCACCGAAGCGGGGATCGACGGGCTGATCGTGGTTGACCTGCCGCCCGAAGAAGATGTTGAGCTGTGCATTCCCGCCCAAAAGGCCGGGATGAACTTCATCCGTCTGGCAACCCCCACAACCGATGCCAAGCGGCTGCCGACCGTGCTGCAAAACACCTCGGGATTTGTCT
>JAIOXV010000062.1 GCA_021741465.1 Paracoccaceae bacterium | reverse complement strand
GTTCATCCGCCCAGGCGGCATCAAACTGTGGTCCGCGCAACGAAGCCGGATCATGGGCTGAAAACACCTGTGCAATTGCCCCGTTCGGCCAGACCAACCGCCGCCGTGTCGCTTGCCATTCAGGCCGGCGGTCCGGCGGCGAACAGGCGATGATGCCGCTTTCGCCCATCACCATCACTTCGCGCACCTGATCCACCGTTTCCCCCACCAGCGCCACGCGCCGCGCCCGGCCCGGCGCGTCTGGTGTCGCCCCCTCAACCTCGGCCCGCACCCATTCGGCCCCGGCACGGGTCTTGCCCGCGCCGCGCCCGCCCATCACAACCCAGGTCTTCCACGCCCCTTCAGGGGGCAATTGGTGCGGAAGGGCCCAGAACTCGAACAGCCACGGCAGCGCCATCAAGGCGTTGTCGCTCAGCCCGGAAAGAAAGGTGTCAATCTGGTCCGGCGTCACGGAGGCGAGCCAACCTGCGCCCGATTTCATCGCGCGCGGCGTCCAGGTCAAGCGCGCCCGACTGGGCGGCGCCGGCAATTTGCTTGCGGAGTCTTTCAACACGGTTCCCTTCTTCGATCGCGGTAGAAACGGCCTGTTTCAACCCCTTGATGCACTCCAACGCTTCCTTGTGGCGTGCATGATTGCCGCCCTTGATGTCTTCAACGGTGGCGGCAAGGGTTTCGGCGGCGTCTCTCAGCCATACCTCGGTAATCGCCAGCAAATCGACTGGCGGCTTGTCTCCTGTGGAGAATGTGATTGTCATGTTTGTCTGACCTGCCCTCTCATGCCCCCCGCACGAGCGAAATGAAAAAGCGGCCAAAGGGGCTGTCCCCTGGCCGCTTGCCCATCTCTCCTAGCATGGGTGAAACCATAAGCTAGAGCGTTCGCAATGTCAAACCAAAACCGTTGAAAGACAAAGACTTAGAGTGCGCTGCGTTAAGGTTTTGGCAAGAGCGGGCCGAAGCCCGGCCTTAATTGCCAGTGTCCTTCGGCTGTGCAGCCTCGATCGCGCGCCACTTGGCGACGTTTTCGTTATGCGCCTCCAGTGTCGTGGCAAAGGCGTGCCCACCGGTGCCATCAGCCACGAAGAACAAGTAATCCGTGCTGTCGGGATTAAGCGCCGCTTCGATGGCGGCTCGTCCCGGATTGGCAATCGGGCCCGGCGGCAAACCTTCGATGACATAGGTGTTATAAGGGGTTTCACGGCGCAATTCGCTTTGGCGCAAGCCGCGCCCCAGCACACCTTCGCCCTTGGTAACACCATAAATCACCGTCGGGTCGGTCTGCAGCTTCATCCCCTGGCGCAAACGGTTGACGAAAACGCTGGCCACCTTGCCGCGCTCTTCGGCAATGCCGGTTTCCTTTTCCACGATCGAGGCCATGACCATCGCCTTTTCAGGCGTGTCATAGGGCAAATCCGCAGCCCGCGCGGCCCAAAGATCGGCAAGGATGCGCGATTGCCGATCCGACATCTCGCCCAAAAGCGCGTTGCGATCCGCGCCGCGGTCCACCTCATAGCTGTCGGGCGCCAAGGAACCTTCGGGCGGAACCTGATCGATCTTGCCTTCCATAAAATCAGCGCGCTTCAGCCCTTCGACAACCTGCCAACTGGTGACACCTTCGGCCAGCGTGATGCGCCAGCGCATGTCGTCGGCATTTGCGGCCTCCAGATAGATCGCGGGGGCCGCCTCGGTTGCCGGATCGAATTTGGCCACTTCGACATAGCGGTTGGTCGCGGCATCCAGTTCGCGCAGAACCACATCGGTGGCATTCACGCTGATGCGAAAATTGACTTCCCGCCCGCAGGTCGATTGCCCGCCCGCCGTCAGTTGACCAATCACATCGGCCATCGATGATCCGGGCTGGATCAGATAGCTGCCGAATTTCAGCAAACTGCCCTTGTCGTCATAATCCGCCCCAACGCGGAAAATCCGCGCATCGCTGATCGCACCCTGCGCTTCCAGCGCCCGGCTGATCTGGCTCAGGCTTGCCCCGCGCTCAACCTTGAAACACACCGCCTGGGTCAAGGGACCCGGCCCGTTATAGGCCTGTCTGCCCCATGCCAGAAGACCGGCGATGCACACCAGCGCCAGAATAAAGAACGTCAGCGCGTTCGAGGCAATCGCCCGCCCCATGATCTATTTCACCCGGCCCAGCACAAGGCTGGCATTGGTGCCGCCAAAACCGAAACTGTTCGACAAGGCGACGTCGATCTTGCGCTTCACCGCCTTGTTGGCGGCCAGATCCAGCTTTGGTGTGATGGCAGGGTTGTCCAGATTGATCGTCGGCGGCGCAATCTGGTCGCGCAAGGCCAACACGCAGAAAATCGCCTCAACCGCCCCTGCCGCGCCCAGCAGGTGGCCAATGGATGATTTGGTCGAAGACATGGTGGCTTTGGCCGCCGCATCGCCCATAAGCCGCTCAACCGCGCCCAACTCGATGGTGTCGGCCATGGTCGAGGTGCCATGGGCATTGATGTAATCGACATCCTCGGGCGCCAGCCCCGCGCGTTTCAGCGCCATGGCCATGGACCGGAATCCGCCATCGCCATCTTCCGAGGGGGCGGTGATGTGATAGGCATCACCCGACAGCCCGTAACCCAGCACTTCGGCGTAAATCTTCGCGCCGCGCGCAACGGCGTGTTCGTATTCTTCCAGCACAACCACGCCCGCACCCTCGCCCATGACAAAGCCGTCACGGTCCGCGTCATAGGGGCGGCTGGCCTTTTCCGGCGCATCGGCACGCTTGGTCGAAAGCGCCTTGCAGGCGTTGAACCCGGCGATGCCAATCTCGCTGATCGGGCTTTCGGCCCCACCCGCCACCATCACATCCGCATCGTCAAAGGCGATCAGCCGCGCCGCATCGCCAATGGCATGCGCCCCGGTGGAACAGGCCGTCACCACCGCATGGTTCGGCCCCTTGAAACCAAAGCGGATCGAAACCTGCCCCGAGATCAGATTGATAAGCGCGCCTGGAATGAAAAAGGGCGAAACGCGCTTGGGGCCCTTTTCCTTGATAAGAACCGCCGTCTCGGCGATCGAGGTAAGCCCCCCGATACCAGACCCGATCATCACACCGGTCCGGCAATGCTCTTCTTCGGTTTGCGGGGTCCAACCGCTGTCAGCCACGGCCTGCGTTGCCGCGGCCATGCCATACAGGATGAAATCATCTACCTTGCGGCGATCTTTGGGCTCCATCCAGTCATCAGGATTGAAGGTGCCGTTCTGGCCATCGCCATAGGGAATTTCGCAAGCGTACTGCGTCACCACATTCGATGCATCGAACCGCGTGATCGGGCCTGCCCCCGATTGCCCCGCCAAAAGCCGCGACCAGGTTTCCTCAACCCCGCAAGCCAAAGGCGTGACCATTCCCAGACCCGTGACCACCACTCGCCGCATTCCGCCCTCCTGACGATAGCTTTGGTGCCCTGATACACGCCCCCCTTTGCCCGCGCAACTGCGGGCGCAACGCGGGGCGGTCAAAGGCGTCAAACCCCGCCGAAACACCCGCCTTTCCCGACATGACGCGGGTAAAAGTCAAACTTGCGTGAGCGCCAGGTGCAATCGGCTAAAATGCGCGCCATCCCCTTGACGTTTCGTCGGGCCGACCTAGAATGAATGAACGTTCATTCGCGTTCGACAAAACCGACCAAAGGCCCCCGATGACCATAGCCGCCCTGCCCAGCGCCGATCAGCGCAGCGCCGAGATCCTCTCGCGCGTGCGCGTCGCCTTTGCCGAGAAAGGGTTCGATGGCGCATCGATGCAGGATCTCGCCCGCGCAGCAGGGATGAGCGTGGGGAATTTCTACCGCTATTTCCCGTCAAAATCCGCCATCGTCGAAGCGCTCATCGCCTTTGACCTTGCCGAGACGGAGGCCGATTTTCTGACCGTCCTGCAAACGGCATCGCCGATCACCAGCCTGCGCGATCTGATGCAGCGCCGCTTGGCCGAAAGACAAAGCCGCGCCGATGGCCAGCTTTGGGCCGAAATCACCGCCGCCGCGCTGCGCAAACCCGAGATCTGCCAAGCCGCCTGCGCCATGGAAACCCAGATCGCGGCCTACCTGAACCGCATCTTTGCCGCGGCAACCGGGCTGAGCGAAGCCGAGATTACCGCGCGCTTTCCCGCACATGCGGCGTTTGCCATCACCATGTTCAAATCGGCCGCCATGTTGCCGCCGCAGACCGAACAGATCCAAGTGGAATTGACGGCGCTGATCCAGCGCGCCATCGACACGATCATGGGCGAGATCCTCGCCGCCAAGAAAGCCTGACCCATGCGCTATTGCTTGCCACTTCTCACCCTTATCGCCGTTTGCCCCGCCCCGCTCTGGGCCGAGACAACCGCGTCCGAGACAACCGTCGTTGCCGCGCCCTATATCACCGTCGTCACGGTTCAAGACCGCACCCTGCGCGATGTTGTCTTTGCCTCGGGTCTGATCGGCGCGGTGGAACAGGTGCAGGTCGCCCCCCTTGTCGAAGGCCAGCCCATCGAGTCGCTTTTGGCCGATGTGGGCGATCTGGTAGCAGAAGGTCAGGTTCTGGCACGACTTTCCACCTCCAGCCTTACCTTGCAAAAGGCGCAACTGACCGCTTCACTTGCCGCGGCCCGCGCCGCCATTTCGCAGGCCGAGGCGCAGGCCGTCGATGCACAATCGGCAGCAGACGAGGCAAACCGCGTGGCCGCGCGCAGCGAAACCTTGCTGGCGCAAGGCACCTATTCGCAGGCCAATGCCGACAAGATCACCGCCGCAGCCGTTTCCGCCAATTCCCGTGTCACCATCGCCACCCAGTCGCTTGAATCCGCACGCGCCAATCTGGCGCTGGTCGAGGCGCAGATGTCCAACGTGGACCTGATGCTGTCACGAACCGAGGTGAAAGCCCCCGTTGGCGGGGAAATCACCGCCCGCAATGCCCAGATCGGCACCATTGCCTCTGCGGCGATGCCGATGTTTTCAATGATCCGCGACAGCGCCTTGGAACTGCGCGCAGATGTGGCCGAAGGCGATGTGCTGCGGCTGCAAGCGGGCCAGTCGGTCAGCCTGCATCTTTCCGGCGATGCCACTGCCCGCAAAGGCACCGTGCGCCTGATCGAACCCTCGATTGACCCGGTCACCCGCATGGGACGCGTGCGCATCAGCATTGATGAAGCCAGCGGCGTCCGTCCAGGCATGTATGCCATGGCCGAAGTGCTGGTTGCAGAACGCAGCACCCCCGCCGCCCCCATTACCGCAATCGGCGCCAGTGCAGGCGGGCCGACCTCTCTCGAACTTTCGGGGGACACGGTGGGCCTTGTGGCGGTGACAACGGGCATTCGCGATGCCGGCTGGATCGAGATCACCTCGGGCCTCGCGAGCGGCGATCAGATCGTGGCCAAGGCAGGCGCCTTCGTCCGCGACGGCGACCGCATCACCCCGGTTCAGGCAAAGGACTAAACGATGAATTTCTCTGCCTGGGCCATCAAGAACCCCGTCGCCCCACTTTTGGGCTTTTTCATGCTTTTGGTGCTGGGCTGGCAAAGCTTCAACGCCCTGCCCGTGACCAGGTTCCCGAACATCGATATTCCTGTCGTTGCCGTAACCGTGGCCCAACCCGGCGCAGCCCCGGCCGAGATGGAAACCCAAATCACCAAGAAGATCGAAGATGCGGTGGCGGGCCTCACGGGGGCCAAGAACATCACCTCGACCATCTCGGACGGCGTTTCGACCACCGCGATCGAATTTCGCATGGAAGTGCCCACTGACAAAGCCGTTCAAGACACCAAAGATGCCGTAGACCGCATTCGTGGGGATCTGCCCGCATCGATCGAAGCGCCCATTGTGACGCGGGTCGATGTGGAGGGGCAGGCGATCATGACCTTCGCCGTCACCGCCCCGGACATGACCTTGGAGGAAGTGTCTTGGTTCGTCGATGACACCGTCATCCGCGCGCTTCAGGGCCGCACGGGCGTGGGCAAGGTCGAACGCTATGGCGGGGCTGACCGCGAGGTGCGCGTGGCGCTGGATCCGATAAAGCTGGAAAGCTTTGGGATCACTGCGACCACCGTGTCGTCGCAGCTGAAACTGACAAACACCAATGTCGGCGGTGGCAAAGCCGAAATCGGCGCCGCACAGCAAGCCATCCGCACCTTGGGTGATGCCGAAACGGTGCAGGGCCTGGCTGACACCACCATCACCCTTCCCGGCGGGCGCCATGTGCGCCTTGCCGATCTGGGAACGGTTGTGGATGGCTATCAGGATCTGAAATCCTTCTCGCGTCTCAACGGCGATCAGGTCGTGACCTTCGCTGTCTTCCGGGCCAAGGGCGCATCCGAGGTTTCGGTGGCAGAAACCGTCAACCAAACCCTTGACGGTCTGCGCGCTGCACATCCCACGGTCGGCATAACCATTGTCGACGAGACGGTGTTTTACACCTATGGCAATTATGAAAGCGCCCTTCATACCTTGATCGAAGGCTCCATTCTTGCGGTGCTTGTGGTCTTTGCCTTCCTGCGCAACTGGCGCGCCACGCTTATCACCGCCGTTGCCCTGCCCCTGTCTGCGATTCCCACCTTCTGGGTGATGGATCTGATGGGCTTTTCGCTGAACCTTGTCAGCTTTTTGGCCATTACGCTTGCCACCGGCATTCTGGTGGACGATGCGATTGTCGAGATCGAGAACATCGCCCGCCACATCCGCATGGGCAAAACCCCCTACCGCGCGGCGATCGAGGCCGCCGATGAAATCGGCCTTGCCGTCATTGCGACAACCTTCACCATCATCGCGGTGTTTGTGCCCGTCAGCTTCATGGGAGGCATTCCGGGCCAGTATTTCCGCCAGTTCGGCCTGACCGTGGCCATTGCCGTGGGCTTTTCGCTGCTGGTCGCGCGGCTTATCACCCCGATGATGGCCGCCTATCTGATGACCGCCAAAGACGCCAATGCCGGCCACCATGAAGGCGAAACCGATGGGCCGGTGATGCGCCGCTATCTGGCATTCGTGAACCGTTCCATCCGGGGTGGCATCCCTTTGCCCCTGACGCGCTGGAAATTGCCCAGCTATTTCATCACGCTGATCTCGGCCATCGGCGTGCTGATCGTGTCAGTCTATTTCATGTTGCAGGTGCCCGGCTCTTTCCTGCCCCCCGAAGATGTCAGCCGCATTTCGGTGTCGCTGGAATTGCCGCCCGGCGCGACGCTGGAAGATACCGACACCACCACCCAAGCCATCACCGCCGCCATCAAGGATATCGAAGGCGTGCGCGATGTCTTCGTGCTGGGCGGCTCCTCGCCCCGCGGTGACTTGGACATTCGCCGCGCGTCAATCGCCGTGGTGCTGGACCGGCTTGACCATTCGCTGCTGCGGCGGGTGACGGAAATCGGCAACCGCATTCCGGTGCTGTCGCTTTTGGTGCCCACAGTGGAAAATCATGGCCGTGTCCGTACCCAGAAAGAAATCGAAGTCGATGTTTTCGACCGTCTGGCCACCATTCCTGATATTCGTGCGTTGAAGCTGAACGATCGCGGCGACCGCGATATTTCCTATTCGGTTCTTGCCGCCAATGACGAAGACCTCAACACCGCTGTCACGGCACTTGAAACGGCCCTGCGCGGCGAGCCGACCTTGACCGGCCTCACCTCCGAAGGTGCTCTGCCCCGGCCCGAAGTGCAGACCACCCTGCGCCCGGACGAGCCCGCCCGCCTGGGCGTGACCGCCGCCGCCATCGCGCAAACCCTGCGTATCGCCACCATTGGTGATCTGGATGCCGCCTTGGCGCAGTTGAACATCGAAAACCGCCTTGTGCCGGTGCGGGTGCAACTGGCTGACGTCAGCCGTGAAGACCTGAACCGCATTGCGGGGTTGAAAGTGCCCTCCTCGCTGGGACAACTGGTGCCGCTGTCGGCCGTGGCAGATGTCGCAATCGGCGAAGGACCGGCCACGGTGAAACGGGTGAACCGCCAGCGCCAGGCCATCATCGGGGCCTCACTGCCGCTTGGGGTGGCGCTTGGTACTGCAAAAGAGCGTTTCAACGAAATCGTGGCGCTGACACCCCTGCCCAGGGGCGTGACGGTCAAAGAATCCGGGGATGCCGAAGTTCAGGCAGAACTGATGACCTCGTTCGGGCAAGCGATGATCATGGGGCTGATGCTGGTGCTGACTGTGCTGATCCTGCTTTTCGGATCGGTTATCCAACCCTTTACGATCCTTCTGTCGCTGCCTCTGGCCATTGGCGGGGTGGCCGCAGCACTGATCCTGACGGGCTCGGCGCTGTCGATGCCGGTGCTGATCGGTATTCTGATGCTGATGGGCATCGTGACCAAGAACGCCATTCTGCTGATCGACTTCATTATCGAGATGCGTGCACGCGGCTTTGACCGGCTGCAGGCCGTGATTGAATCGGGGCACAAACGCGCCCAGCCCATCGTCATGACCTCGATCGCCATGTCGGCGGGCATGCTACCCTCGGCCCTTGGGGTGGGCGAAGGCGGGGCCTTCCGCGCGCCCATGGCAACGGCTGTGATCGGCGGTATCATCGTGTCGACCGTGTTGTCGCTGGTCGTGGTGCCGTCGTTCTATCTGATCATGGATGATATATCGCGCCTGATATCCAAGATATTTTCCCGCTTCATCGGCGAGAAAGAAGCCGAACCTGACATCCCCACCCCCGAAGCGCTTGCAACCCAGATCGCCGCCCTTGAAGCGGGGCAAACCGAACTGCGCGCACGGCTTGGCGGGTCCGGATTGCGGGCGGCGGAATAGGGCGTTTCATGCGGGCCTGCCCTGGCATGATCCGAAGCCGCGATGCGCGCGTATGTGACACAAAGTACTGATCTAAGGCCACCTTATGCCCAATACCCTGTCTTTGCCGCGGCGGCTGTCACATGTCGCGGGGATGATTGCGGCCTTCATTGGCCCCACCGTCGCCAAATGGTCGCCCCGCCCTGCGCTGCCCTTGGTCGCCGGTCCCCAATCGGTTCACCTTGGAAATGGCATCACCCTTTGGCGTTTGCCGGTTGGTGTGGTGCGCGTCCGCGAACGGCATCGCGCCTTGCCGCAGGAATTGGCCGATGTTGACGAAAAGCTGCGCTTTCCTGTGATGATGTCCGACCGGCGCCTTACGGGCTGGCTTGATTGCACCGCTTGGCTGATCGACCACCCTGAAGGGCTTATCCTGATCGACACCGGTGAAAGCGCCAGCTTCGGAACCGCAGAATATTTTGGCGGCGATGCAAAGAGCATGGGCAAGATCTATCCCAAGATCATCGACGCCACCGCCGCCCCTGCGAATGATCTGCCCGCCATGGTCGCCGCGACCGGGCACGACATGTCGCAGATCGGCCTTTGTGTTCTTACCCATACCCACTGCGACCATGTCGGCAATCTTGCCACGCTTTCCCCCTCGACCCGCATTCTGATTTCGCCCGAAGAGTTGGTGCCGCGGGCGCAATCGGGGCGGCTTTTGGCAAAGCTGCCGCAAGATGGGCGCTTGCAGCAAACACAGCGCAGCCTTCCCTATGGGGTCCTTGGCACGGTCATGCCCCTGACAACCCGAGGCGATGTCTTTGTCGCCCCCACCCCCGGCCACACGATGGGCCATCAAAGCGTCATCATCGATCTGGGACATCAGCGGATCATCATCGCAGGTGACGCCGCCTTCGATGACGTTCAAGTTGCCAAAGGCGTGATCCCCGGCATTGTCGAAGATCGGGCCGCCACGCTTGCCACCTATGATATGCTGACCCGCGCGAAGGACGAAAAGCCAACGCTCAGCCTGTTCACCCATGATCCGGCCAATTTCACCAAACTTGCGGGCTTTGAAACGGGGCGTGACCGGCCGAGACTGCCGCCAAGACGCACCCTTTCGCCTGCGGACAATCTCGGCCATGGTGGGCTTGCAATCTTTTGACCGGATCCAAGCCCCCATGACCGCCGAAACCACCCGCAAGGGTATCATGCTGATGATCCTTGCGGTGTTCTTGTTCACCATCATGGATGCCGTGGCCAAGGGGCTGATCTCGCGCTACCCGCCAGCGCAAGTGGTCTGGGCGCGCTTTGCCGGGCAAGCGCTGATCGTTGCGGTTCTTTTGGGCCCGCACATGGGGGCCATGCTGCGCACGGCGCATCCCTATTTGCATGTCTGGCGTTCGGCCTTTCAGCTGATGGCGACAGGGTTCTTCTTTGTCTCGCTGGCCTATATCGGCCTGCCCGAGGCGACCGCGCTTGCCGATACCAGCCCGGTTCTCATCACGCTTGGGGCGGCGCTGTTCTTGGGAGAGCGGCTTGGCCCGCGCCGCTTGTTCGGGGTCTTCGCAGCCCTTTTGGGGGCGCTTATCATCATCCGTCCGGGCGCCGAGGTTTTTACCCTTGCCGCCCTTTTGCCCTTGGCCAATGCCGTAACCTATGCCGGAAATGCCCTTCTGACGCGGCACATCGGGGTAAAAGAGCCGTTCTGGACCTCTTTGATGTATGGTGCGCTTTTCGGGGCCATCGTTTCGGGGGCCTATTTGCCCTTCATCTGGGTCACACCAAGCCTGCCAGATCTGGGCCTGTTCTTTCTGGTCGGCTGCCTTGGCACGGCCGCGCAGCTTTGCATCATTCAGTCCTTTTCCACGGTCGAGGCTTCGGTCGTGGCCCCTTTCACCTATCTTGGCATCGTGTTTTCAACCCTGTGGTCGGTGCTGTTCTTCAATGACTGGCCCGATGGCTGGACGCTGATCGGGGCGCTTGTGATCGTGTCGGCGGGGCTTTATGTCTGGCACCGCGAAACCCTCCATTCCCGCAAGGCCGCAACAAGGTCTGATGACTGACAAAGCCCGCTTAACCCTTCGCCATTGGCTGCAAGACCGCGCTTTGCGGGCGCTGTTCTGGGCGATGCTGCGCTTGCCCTACCGCTGGCGCGTGCCGCTTGCGGGCTGGGTTGTATCGCGCGTCGTGGCCCCGCTTGCGGGCTATCGTGCACGCATCCGCGAAAACCTTGCGATGATTATGCCCCATCTGCCTGCAGCCGAGGTTGCGCGAATCGTGCGGGCTGTGCCCGACAATGTCGGGCGCACCTTGATCGAGATCTACTCGGGGGCGGAATTTGTGGCACATGCCGTCAGCCATCCGCTGACCGGCGCCGGGGTTGCAGCGCTTGAGACAGCACATCAGGCCGGACGGCCTGTCATCCTTGTGACCGGGCATTTCGGCAATTACGACGCCAGCCGCGCCGCGCTGATCGCCAAGGGCTACCGGGTGGGCGCGCTTTATAACCCGATGAAGAACCCCTATTTCAACAACCATTACGTCGCCGCGATCAGCCAGATCGGCACGCCAGTCTTTCCCAAGGGCAAGAAGGGCCTTGGCGATATGGTGCGCCATCTGCGGTCAGGGGGAATGCTGGGGCTGTTGATGGATCAGGCCATGCGCCATGGCGCCCCGGTGACCTTCTTTGGCCAAACGGCCATGACCGCCCTTTCTGCCGCCGAACTGGCGCTGAAATACGATGCCGTGGTCATCCCGACCTATGCCGTGCGCCAACGCGATGGCCTGTCGTTTCAGATCATCGTCGAAGCCCCCATTCCGCATGGAACGCCCGAGGCCATGACCCAGGCGCTGAACGACAGCCTTGAGGCAATCGTGCGCCAGAACATCGACCAATGGTTCTGGATTCACCGGCGCTGGAAATAGCCGCAAAAGGGCGAGGGTGGGGCTGCGCCCCCGATCACTCCACCACGGCCGCCGCCAGAATTTCGGCCGGACCTTGGCGCTGGACGATCACCACCGTCGGCCGATCCGCCTTGACCGCGGCAGACAGTGTCAACGGCTCCTGGCCCGTCCAGTCTGCCAGCCTGTCCCATGAAGTGACGATATTGCGATAGGTCAGCGCAAGACCGGCATTCTCGCCCCGGCTGATCTGTACCGCAGCCCCGGGCGCATAGCTTACCAGTTGCACCGTAACAGGGGCCGAAAACGGCGCGGCGGCCACGGCTGAAATGGTGATCTGCCCAGCTTGGCGGGTTACAGTCAGGCGCACCGGGCTGGGCTGGGCCGCGCGGCGGGCAATCGCCTCGGCCACGGCGCCGGGCTCATGGCCAACAACCCGCTCTACCCCACCCACAATCATCTGCGGTGTATAGATCATCCGTTCCCCCGCCGCCTTGGCATAGGCCTTCTGGCGCTTGGTAAAGCCGGGGTTGGCGAAATCATCCTTCCAGCCGATGTAGTCCCAGTAATCCACATGCAGGGCCAAAGGAATGACGCCGGGCTGTTCGGCCAATTCGGCCAAAAGGGCATCAGCCGGGGGGCAGGACGAACACCCTTGCGAGGTGTAAAGCTCTACCACCACACCTTCGTGGGTCTGCGCCATTCCCGCTTGGGCAGCACATAGCCAAAGCCCGCAAGCGGCACTGACAATCTGTCGCATCATGGCCTGATCCCATCCCCGGTTCCTTTCGTCGTTCTACAGAACCCCTGCCCCCCTTGCCAATCAAGGTTTTGCGAGCCGATGGTTACACATCCTTCACGCTTTCGCGGGCAGATAGGCGCAGAAAGCCGCTTTCATTTCGGCATACAATTGCATACAATGGACGGCGAGCCAGAATGATTCCCTTGCGCGAGCCGCGCCCTTGCGGCAAAACCCGCGCAGTCCAGCCAATGGAGGCCCCCATGACCGTGACCGTCGGACACGACAGCGCCAAGACCCGCCAAACCCTGACCGCAGGCGGCAAGACCATCGCCTATTATTCGATCCCAGCGGCCGAAAAGGCTGGCTTGGGCGAATTTTCCAAGCTTCCCGCCGCGCTGAAGGTGGTGTTGGAAAACATGCTGCGCTTTGAAGACGGCAAAACGGTTTCGGTCAATGACATCAAGGCGTTTTCCGATTGGGGCAAATTGGGTGGCAAGAACCCGATCGAAATCGCCTATCGCCCAGCCCGCGTCTTGATGCAGGATTTCACCGGCGTTCCGGCGGTGGTTGATCTGGCCGCCATGCGCGACGGCATCAAGGGCCTTGGCGGCAATGCCCAAGCCATCAACCCGCTGGCCCCGGTGGATCTGGTCATCGACCACTCGGTCATGATCGACGAGTTTGGCACCCTCCGCGCCTTTCAAAACAACGTCGACCGCGAATATGAACGCAATATGGAGCGTTATGTCTTCCTGAAATGGGGTCAAAACGCCTTCAACAACTTCCGCGTCGTGCCGCCCGGCACAGGCATCTGCCATCAGGTGAACCTGGAATACCTCGCCCAAACCGTCTGGACCGACAAAGACCAGAACGGCCATGAGGTCGCCTATCCCGACACGCTTGTCGGCACCGACAGCCACACCACCATGGTCAATGGCATGGCGGTCTTGGGCTGGGGCGTTGGCGGGATCGAGGCCGAGGCCGCGATGCTGGGCCAACCCGTTTCGATGCTGATCCCCGAAGTCGTCGGCTTCAAACTAACCGGCGCAATGATGGAAGGCACCACCGCGACCGACCTTGTGCTCAAGGTCGTGCAGATGCTGCGCAAGCATGGCGTGGTGAACAAATTCGTCGAATTCTACGGCGAGGGTCTGGATCACCTGCCCTTGGCAGACCGCGCCACCATCGCCAACATGGCCCCCGAATATGGTGCCACCTGTGGCTTCTTCCCGATTGATGCCGAAACCATCCGCTACCTGAAGAACACCGGCCGCGATGAGGCCCGGATTGCTCTGGTTGAGGCCTATGCCAAGGCCAATGGCATGTGGCGCGATGGGTCTTATGACCCGATCTACACCTCGACCCTGCACCTCGACATGGGCACCATCGTTCCGGCCATCTCTGGCCCGAAGCGCCCGCAGGACTTTCTGCCGCTGACCGATGCGAAAGCCTCCTTCGCAAAAGAAATGGACGGCTCGTTCAAGCGCCCGCAAGGGGTGGAAGTTGCCGTAAAGGGCGAAAGTTACACCATGTCCTCGGGCAAGGTCGTGATCGCCTCGATCACCTCCTGCACCAACACCTCGAACCCTTATGTGATGATCGGGGCCGGGCTTGTCGCCCGCAAGGCGCGCGCGCTGGGTCTGACCCGCAAGCCTTGGGTCAAAACCTCGCTCGCCCCCGGCAGCCAAGTCGTGTCGGAATACCTGAACGCCGCAGGCCTGCAAGAAGACCTTGATGCCATCGGCTTCAACCTGGTGGGCTATGGCTGCACCACCTGCATCGGCAACTCCGGCCCCCTGCAACCCGAGATTTCGGCCGCCATTGCCGAGGGCGACCTTGTGGCAACCGCCGTTCTGTCGGGCAACCGCAACTTCGAAGGCCGCATCTCGCCGGATGTGCGCGCCAACTACCTCGCCTCTCCGCCCTTGGTTGTGGCCTATGCGCTGGCGGGCGACATGAACATTGACCTGACGACCGAACCCTTGGGCACCGGCAAGGACGGCAAGCCGGTGTATCTGAAAGACATCTGGCCCACCAACAAGGAAATCGCTGACCTCGTCCACGCCACCGTGACGCGCGAGGCCTTCTTGAAGAAATATGCCGATGTCTTCAAAGGCGATGCCAAATGGCAAGGCGTCAAGGTGACGGATTCGGAAACCTATGACTGGCCGGCCAGTTCGACCTATATCCAGAACCCGCCCTATTTCCAGGGCATGGCCAAGACCAAAGGCACCATCAAGAACCTGTCGGGTGCCCGTGTTCTGGCGCTTTTGGGCGACATGATCACCACCGACCACATCTCGCCTGCAGGGTCCTTCAAGGCGGGCACCCCCGCTGGCAAGTACCTGACCGAGCGTCAGGTTCCGGTGTCCGAGTTCAACTCTTACGGCGCGCGCCGTGGCAACCACGAAGTGATGATGCGCGGCACTTTTGCCAATATCCGCATCAAGAACGAAATGCTTGACGGGGTTGAAGGCGGCTACACCCTTGGCCCGGATGGCGCACAAACTTCGATCTACGATGCCTCGATGGCCTATCAGGCGGCGGGCACGCCCTTGGTGATCTTTGGCGGCATTGAATATGGCGCGGGCTCCAGCCGTGACTGGGCGGCCAAGGGCACGGCGCTGTTGGGCGTCAAAGCCGTGATCGCGGAAAGCTTTGAACGCATCCACCGGTCAAACCTTGTTGGCATGGGCGTTATTCCCTTTGAATTCACCGGGGGTGACACCCGCAAATCCTTGGGCCTGAAGGGCGACGAAGTGGTTGCCATCGAAGGGCTGGAAGGCGATCTGAAGCCGCTTTCGACCGTGCCCTGCCACATCACCTATGGCGATGGCACCACGAAAACCATTCAGATCAAGTGCCGCATCGATACCGCGATCGAGATCGAATACATCGAACATGGCGGCGTCTTGCACTATGTTCTGCGTGATCTGGCATCGCGCTGAGGCTATTCGCAGCCTGACGGTTGCCGAAGTCGAAACAGATTGTTTCCAAGACAAGGGCCCCAAATCACTGGGGCCCTTGTTCTTGTTAAGTTCTCATAAAATGATTGCGGGTAGTCTTGGGCCACACCCCAATACAAGGCCCGCGCCGATGACCGAATTTGCCGCTTCCCGCTTTCCAGCCCTCACCCCGCCAGAGCCGCCCCTGCCCCACCGCGGGGCGTTGGGGCTGTCGCTGTCACTTCTGCCTTTGCCGATTGGTGAAATCTCGGTTCTGATGACGGCCTGGCTTTTGGTACTGCCCATCTGAACCGATCCGCACCGATTTGGTGCCAGCCCTCTTGGCATGTCGGCGCCGCGGCGGGAACATCGATTACTGCGCGAAAACCGTCACTTCGGGCAAATCGGTCAGTGAAAGGCCAGGCGCCCGATACGCCGCCAACGACAACAGCGCGCCCCCGCTGCCCGGCTGTAACTCCACCGCGACAGAGGCACCGCTTGCGGTAACCACC
>JAIOXV010000061.1 GCA_021741465.1 Paracoccaceae bacterium | reverse complement strand
CGTAAGGGTTGACCTTCTCATGCAGCGCATTGATCCCGAAGCTCAGGCAATGCGCCAACAGAGCCAGTCGGCTGGCTCGATCGTGGGCCGAGAGATAGTCCCAAAGCACGGCATCGTCGCCAAGCGGCAGATCGGCCTCCCAGGCAGAATGACGATCGTCCACGGCCTTGGCCACCGGACTGTCCTTTAGATCAGGCGCTTGAGCCGACATGTAGACGGTGCGCACAGAAGCCTCCAAGCAACTGCCCGAAGCCCCGGAACTGCGGAAGGTGTCGTTGACCAGCTTCATCAGCAGCAGCGTCAGGGCAACGTCGGGAGAACGCCCAATCGCCTCACGCAACGCGAGGGTGCGATGTGCGGTCAATTCCATGACCAGACGCTCTGGCAAGGGCTTCAAAGCGCCATCATCCTCATCGTCTGGAAGACCGGCACTGAACGGCTGGCCGCCGGAAGTGATGACGGTGGCCGCAGATGTGCCAAGGGGAAGCTGATCGGCGGAGACACTGCCATCAGCCCCCTGCCCTTCCTTGTCCAGTTCATCGCCGAAGTTGGCCACGGTCTCTTCGCGAGGCTCATCCTCCGGCCGGACATAGCCGAGATAGACAGCCACGCTGCCATCCCGATCCAGCGTCACGAAGACGCCGGCATGACCAACCTCTGCCGCATCGAAAATCAGCGGACGCTGCTCGAAGGCTTCCATCGCAGCTTCCAACTCACCAAGCCGGGTGTCGATTTCCTCGGGGTATTCCTCTTTAAGCGCGCGATACTCCGCAAGCAGCTTGGCGTGCTCTGCAGCTTCATCCGCGCTCAGCGGTGAGGGATCGCCAACCAGACGCCGCAGACCGTGGCTGTAGCCATAAGGCAGGTCAGTGGACACCTCGATCCACTTCCAACCCTCAGCGGCGATTGCCTGCGCTTCGGCTTGCAGTTTGTCCGCGACCAAACGGTCGAGCAGGGCAGGGTCCTCCAACCAGCCACCATCATCGCCTTGGAAGAGATCACGCAGGACAACGCCACCCGCTGCCTCATATGCATCAACACCAACAAACACCGCGCGACGATCGGAGGCCCGAACCGACGTCTCCGTCAACATGCGGCGGATCGAGTAGGGCTCCTTGTTCCAGGAGTTCTTCACAGCGTCCCAGACCTGAACCTGACGGGCGTGATCGGGGTTCACTGTGAAGGCCATGAGCTGTTCCAGCGTCATGCCATCCTCGGCATAGACCTCGAGTAGGGCAGGGGCCACGGAGGCAAGTTTCAAGCGCTGCTTCACGATCTGCGGTGTGACGAAGAAGGCCGCCGCAATCGCCTCGTCGCCCTGAATAGCCCCGAGTTTCCTAGACACCTTGCAGCTTCAGTTTTTGCTGCTGCTCGAATGCGATCGGGGACAGCATTCCGTTCCTAACGTGTTTGCGCTGCGGGTTGTAGAAGAACTCGATGTAATCGAACACGTCCTGGCGGGCTTCTTCGCGGGTTTTATACTTTCTGCGGCGGATGCGTTCGCGTTTGAGCAGGTTGAAGAAGCTTTCAGCGACGGCGTTGTCCCAGCAGTTGCCACGTCGGCTCATGCTTTGCGTCAGATTATGCTGTTCGAGGAACTCCTGCCACTCATAGCTGGTGAACTGTGAGCCTTGGTCGGAATGCACCTGGACTTTAGTCTTCGGTTTGCGGCGCCAGACGGCCATCAGCAGGGCTTTCAACGGCAGGTCGGTATAGGTGCGGCCTTGCATGGACCACCCAACAACGCGCCGAGAAAACAGATCGATGACGACTGCGAGATAAAGGAAGCCCTCGTGGGTCCGGATGTAGGTGATATCTGTGACCCAGAACTGGTCCGGAGCGTCGACATCGAACTCTCGGTTCAAGGTGTTGTCGGCCACGACTGCAGGGCTGCCGCCATAAGAACCAGGCTTCTTTTTGTAACCAATCTGGGCCCTTATCCCTGCTAGGCGCGCTAAACGCCAAGCCCTGTTAGGGCTGATATCTTCACCAAGATCACACAGATCGTCATGCAGCTTGCGATATCCGTAGACCTCGCCGCTATCGTCCCAAGCCTGCTTCAACAGCAAAGTTTGGCGCTGATCCTCCAGCGCACGCTGACAAAATGGTTCACGCAGCCACGCATAGAAGCCGTTGGGATGAACCAGCAGCATCCGGCACATCGCCCGGACCGCAAAGATCAGCCGGTTCTCGGCTATAAACGCATACCTCACCGGGACTCCCTGGCGAAGTATGCGGTCGCCTTTTTTAGGATGTCCCGTTCCTCCGTGACCCGCAGCAGATCCCGCTTCAACCGCCGGATCTCGTCAGCTTGCGCATCCACCTCTTGGATCACCTTTGAGGGCCGCGAAAACTGCTTCTGCCATGTGTAGATCGACTTGGTGCTGACCCCTAACCGCTCGGCCACCTCGCGCACCGGGTAGCCCCGATCCTCGACTTGTGCGACCGCATCGCGCTTGAACTCATCTGTGAATTTAGCTCCGGACATCTCGTCCTCCTTGCTTCCAAAATTACCAAGCAAGGCGTCTACAAATCTAGGGGCTATTCAATGCCATGTTCATGGCAAAGCTCAGCCACCGGAACACCGCCTTCGGCTTGGCGCAGGATCGCAAGGATCTGGGGTTCTGTATATCTCGTCATCTTCATCTGAATCTCCTCATGCATCTTGCCGAGAAAATTCTACTTCCACAGCCCCTTACTTTCGGGGGGGATTACCGTACTTGGGCGATCTGGCAGAGGTATGCGCGCAAGAGCGTCACTTTTCATCCGCCGCGCAGAAAATCGGCCAGCAATTTGTTGAAAAGCAAGGGTTTTTCCAGATGCACGTTATGGGCGCAGTTTGGCACCACCGCGAGGTCAGCTTTAGCGATCCCGCGCCATAACGCTTCGGGTTGCGACCAATCATAAGACCGATCACGGCTGCCCCACAAAACGAGTGTCCGCGCCGTGATA
The DNA here is from genome assembly GCA_021741465.1 of Paracoccaceae bacterium. Taxonomy (GTDB): domain Bacteria; phylum Pseudomonadota; class Alphaproteobacteria; order Rhodobacterales; family Rhodobacteraceae; genus Tabrizicola_A. The sequence goes on along the minus strand of JAIOXV010000061.1, from coordinate 13,634 downwards.
TCGGCCAGCGCGCTGCGGCCATCCCAGGTTTCCCACGCCGTCAGGCTGGCGAGGGCTGCTTGCAAATGCGCCTGCTGGCCAAGCCTGTCGCACAGGTCAAAGCCTGATGCTTGCTCGCCCTCCAAGAACCACGTTGCGGCGATGCGTCTGGCGGTTTCGGCAAGGCCTTGCTCGGTTATCCTTGCCCGCGATTGCGCGATGGTCTCGAACCGGCCCGGCAAAACGCCCTGCGGACCCGTGCCATAGAGGATCAGATTGCGAAGGCGCTCAGGCGCCAAGACGGCCATAGATTGCGCGATCATGCCGCCCATCGAATGGCCCAGCAGATCGAAGCTTTCGATGTGCAGGCTGTCGAGCAGATCGAGTATCTGGCGCGCATGGCCCTGAATGCTGGTCGGGGCGGTCATATCGGCGCTTTGGCCAAAGCCGGCAAGATCGGGGCAGATCACATCATATTGGTCCGAAAATGTTTCGATCTGGTCTGCCCAGATTGCGCTGCCGGCCAGATACCCGTGGACCATTACAAACGTTGGCCCATGTCCCTTGCGTTGATAAGCCAGCACCGACGCGCCCCTATTCTGTGCCTGTCGGCGCGCTCAGGTCAAAAACCTCATCGGGGAAGAATTTCGCCAGCCGGATATCGGCCGAACGCGCATGGCCCTCCATCCCTTCAAGCCGCGAAATCCGCGCGGTCGCCTCGGCCAAGGGGCGGGCAGCCCCACGGGTGGCACGCTGCCATGTCACTGTTTTCATGAACTTATGTACAGAAAGGCCACCGGTATAGCGCGCCGCACCCGAGGTTGGCAGCACATGGTTTGGCCCAGAGGTTTTGTCGCCAAAAGCCACGGTCGTCTCTTCGCCCAGAAACAAGGATCCATAGGCGCGCAATCTGTTGAGCCACCAATCGAGGTTCGTCGCTTGGACATGCAAATGCTCGGGCGCGACGTGATCCGCGACTTCGGCCATCGCTTCGGCGTTGTCACACAGGATGACCTCGGCAAGCTGGTTCCACGCGGCATCGGCGCTGTCGCGGTTGAGCTGAGGCAGTGTCGCAATCAGCCGCGGCACCAATTCCAAGACCTGTTCAGCAAGTCTGCGGTCAGAGGTGACCAGCCAAACCGGAGAGTTGTAGCCATGCTCAGCCTGTCCCACCAGATCGGCGGCAACCATCGCGGCATCAGCACTCGCGTCGGCAATCACCATCGAGTCCGTCGGGCCCGCAAACATGTCGATGCCCACTTGCCCGTAAAGAATGCGTTTGGCTTCAGCAACATACTGGTTTCCGGGGCCGACAAGGATATCAGCCTTGGGCAGGCCAAACAGGCCGTTTGCCATTGCAGCCACCCCCTGCACACCGCCCATGTTCAAGATGACATCGGCGCCACACAGATCCATCGCGTAAAGAATGGCCGGCGGGATGCCCAGACCCGCACGCGGCGGGGAACAGGCGGCAATATGCGGCACGCCGGCAACTTTGGCGGTGGTGATGGTCATGATCGCACTTGCGACGTGGCTATAGCGCCCGCCCGGTACATAGCATCCGGCAGCCGAGACCGGGATCTGCCTTTGCCCCGCAATAAGACCGGGCAAAATTTCCACGGCGCAATCGGTGACGGTGGCACGTTGTGCTTCGGCAAAGCGGCGAATGTTGTCATGGGCAAAGCGGATATCGGCCTTCAGCTGCTCGGGGACCAAGGCCGCCGCCGCATCGCGCGTGGCTTGCGACACCACGATGTCGCCACTCCAATGATCCAGATCGGCGGTGAATCGACGCGCCGCTGCTTCGCCACCGGCCGCGATTTGTGCCAATATGCCTTCAACGACCGACCGCACATCTTGCTGATCCGCCAAGGCAGGCGGCATAGCTTTCTTTAAGTATATCATAGGTTTGTCTTTCGGATTACATTCTGCCCTTCCAGGGCACGAGCCTGCGCTCGACAAAACGCATCAACAGATCAAAGGCAAAGGCGATGATGGCGATGATGAAAATACCCATGATCACCACAGGGGTCTGCAAGAACTGGCTGGCGGACAGGACCATATAGCCTAGCCCCTTTGTGGCGGCGACCATCTCGGCGGCCACAAGGGTCGTCCAGCCAAACCCGATGCCGATCCGCATGGCGGTCAAGATTTCGGGCAGGGCCGAGGGCATGATGACATAGCGCATCACCTGCCAGCGCGAGGCCCCAAAGGAATAAGCTGCGTGGATCTGTTCAATCGCGGCAGATTTCACGCCCGAGCGCGCACCCAACACAATCGGCGCAAAGACAGAAAGAAAAATCAGCAGGATTTTCGACGTCTCGCCAATGCCAAACCAGATGATCATCAGCGGCAGATAGGCCAGCGGCGGGATTGGCCGGTAAAACTCAATCGGCGGGTCAAGAAGCCCGCGCATCATCGGGCTCATCCCCATCGCAAGCCCCAAGGGCAGGCCGATCACGCAGGCCAAAAGAAAAGCTCCAAACACCCGCAGCGTTGAAACGCCCAAGTGTTCCAAAAGCGGCGTGCCGGTAAAGCCGTCATTCCAGATCGAGACAAACTTGCTGAAAACCGCCATTGGAGAGGGCACAAAAAGCGGTTTGACCCAGCCCATCGCGGTGACCAGCCACCAGATGAAAAAGAACAAAGCGATTGACCCTGCCGAAAGCCAAAGCGTGTTGCCTTGGCCGGGCACGCCATAGATTTCGCCCGGTTTGGTTGGCCGGCCACGCGAGAGGCGGGCGAGCAGCCCTGGGGGTTTGGTGGGGGCTGTCATGCTGCGGCCTCTTCGTCGGCGAAGATGATGGTCAGAATTTCTTCGCGCAGGCGGATGAATTCGGGCGAGGCTTTCACCTGCCGCGCCGGTGTTCCGTCCAAGAACTGCCGCGAAAAAGGCAGATCGAACAGATGGGTGATGCGGCCGGGGCGCGGAGACATCACCACCAACTTCGTACCCATGAACAGCGCCTCTTCGACGCTGTGAGTGATGAAAAACACCGATTTCCGGGTTTCATGCCAGATGTTCAGGATCAACTCCTGCGCCTTTTCCCGGGTCAGCGCATCCAGCGCGCCCAGCGGCTCATCCATCAGCAGGATCTTTGGGTCACATGTCAGCGCGCGCGCAATGCCGACCCGTTGCTGCATGCCGCCCGACAGCTTGTAAACAGGCGAGGCTTGAAAGCCATCCAGCCCCAAAAGCCTGACGAATTTATTGGCGACCTCGTTGCGCTGCTTTTCAGGAACGCCTTGAATTTGCAGACCAAAAGCGACGTTCTCCAAAACGTTCAGCCAAGGCAAAAGCGCGTGTTTTTGAAACACAACCGCACGGTCAGCTCCGGGACCCGACACCGGCACGCCGTCCAGCAACAGATCACCTGACGAGGGCGACAGAAACCCCGCAATCAGATTAAGCAGCGTTGACTTGCCGCAGCCAGACGCCCCAAGCGCGACCACGAATTCACCCGTATCGATGGTCAGATCGATCTTGCTTAGCGCTTCGACGGGCGGGCGGCGGTCGGCCGCCGGGTACACCACCGATACTTGGTCGATTGTCAGTCCCATAAGTCCTCTCAGGCGGTCAGGGGACCCTGCCGGACCGAATATGGCCGGCAGGGTCGTTAGCCTTATTTTGCAGCTTCTGCCGCGAACTCTGGGTTGACGAAGCCAGCATAATCGTCGCCAACCGTGTCAATCCGACCGGCTTCTTTCAGGAAGTCAGCCGTGCCCTTGATGGTCTTGGCGGCGCCGCCAAGCCAGGTGTCGCTGACCTGTGTCGCCAAGGGCAGGAAGGTAAAGCCTTCCAGAATGGCTGGCACCTGCGAAGCATCCGCGCCCGTGCCGCTGGCAAGGGTTTGCACCTCTGCCGAATCTGCAGTCCAGGCCGCCGGGTTGCTCAGATAGGCGGCATTCACCTTGTCGATTTCTTTCAGGAAGGCCACGACCTCGGCCTTGTGTGCTTGGCCGAATTCGCGGTTAACGACCCAGCCGTCAAAGGTTGGGAAACCCCATTCGGCGACCTGATCGGCACCGATAATCAGCGTGCCAGATTTCAGCAGTTCGGATTGAACCGGTTGCCAGATCCAAGCAGCATCAATGACGCCCTGTTCCCACGAAGCCGCGATCTGGTCAGGCTTCATGCCATTGATTGTGACATCGCCAACCGCAATGCCTTCGTGCTGCAACGCGCCCATCAGCGAGAAATGCGCGGTCGAGCCGATTGGCACTGCGATGCTTTTGCCTTTCAAATCCGCAACGCTGCTGATGCCGCTGCCGTTATGGGCGATCAGCGATTCAGCGGTGCCGATCACGTCGGAAAAGGCGATCAGCTGCAGATCAACGCCTTGGCTGGCTGCAATTGCAAGCGGGGAGGACCCCAATTCAGACAAGACCACGTCACCCGAAGCCATCGCGGCGATAACATCGGTGCCGGAGTCGAACTTGCGCCACTCAATCTCCCAGCCAGTTTCATTTTTCAGCGCATCCGAAGCCGCAAGCAACTGCATCGGCGTTGGGTTGCCGAAATGGCCAATGATGATCTTATCCGCCAAGGCAGATGTCGCAAGAAGGCTAGATGCGGCGACGCCGATTAGAAATCTCTTAATGCTAAGGCTCATTTTGGGTCTCTCCTTGTCGTTGTGGGGTTTTACATCAGGCAATCATCCCGTTGCCTGTTCTTCCTCCGCGCTTTGGGTCTGCGCGAATTTCACAATAGCATTCACAAGCAGGTCAAGCGTGTCAAATGCTGCAATATCTGTAACCACCGCATCGGCGATCAACGAAAACTCGGTGCAGGCGATCATTTGCACCTGCGCGCCACGCGCGCGCAACTCTTGCGAGGCGGCGTGCAGGCTTTGACGCGCCAAGGGGGATGGCCCATGCGCCTTGATCTGGCGAATGGCGGTCAGCATCGCGCCGGCATCGCTTGGATAAAGGGCTGTCAGCCCTTCTGTGGCGAGGGCTGCATCAAACAGCCCGACCTTTTGCACAGCGGGCGAGGCAAGGATGCCGATCACAGTCTGGCTGGGCGTTGCCAAAGCGCGGGCGTGCCGTACCGAAAGCGCGATCATGTCCAGAAAGGGCACCGTGACGGCGGACCGGATGTGCGGGGCGTAGTGATGCGCGGTGTTACAAGGCATTGCCAATGCTTTTGCCCCGCCCGCGACCAGACGGCGCGCCATTTCTGCAAGCACCGGGCCGGGGTCTTCGTCGCCGCCTTCAAGCAAATGGCGAATGCGGGATGGGACTTGGGTGTTTTGATCGACGATTACAGGAATGTGGTCCGCGTCATCTTGGGCAGGCACGGCGGCAAGCAACTTTTGCAAGATGAGAATGGTTGCCTCCGGCCCCATACCGCCAAGAATTCCTACCCGTCTCATGCCATTCCCCGCTTCATCCCAAAGGCCGCCGCCCTTGGATAAGGCTGGCCTATTGATCGGCTGCCGCCAAGTGGGGGCACGCCAATTTCAGCGCGGGCGCGCCACATGATGACACCATCAGCGCTTTGCCTTGGCCCGACTTGCCCCCACCCGCCTTGAACCCTGGCCAATGCTTTCAGCCGCGCCCAAACGCGGTTCGGCTGAAGGTTGCTGCCAAGACTCAAAGCGCCGGACATCTGCGGATCAAACCCTGAGCGTTGCGTTATGCTCTGCAAAAACGGCATCATAGCCAAACAGCGCCGCCGAGCCGCCGGTGTGCAGAAACACAACCCGTTCGCCCTTTTTGAACTTACCTTTGCGGCAATAGTCGATCAGGCCAGCCGCGGCTTTGCCAGAATAGACCGGATCCAGCAGGATCGCCTCAAGCTCGGCAAACATGCGAATGGCTTCCAACGTGTCGGCACGCGGAATGCCATAGCCAGAGCCGACATAGCTGGTGTCGGCAATGACATCGCTGCGTTGCACCACATCAGGGCAGCCCAGTTTCTCGGCGGTCTTGAGCGCCAGATTGAAAACGTTTTCCTCTTGCTTGTCTTTGGGCGCACGCACGCCCATGCCCAACAACGGGATCCCTGCGTTGATCGCCTTGAGGCCGGTAATCAGCCCCGCCTGTGTGCCGGCACTTCCTGTGGCGGTGACCAGATGGTCAATCACCAAGCCACGATCATTGGCCTGCGACACCAATTCAAAAGCGCAATTCACATAGCCAAGCGCACCCGTGGCATTCGATCCGCCACCCGGAATGATGTAAACTTTGCGTCCCTGCGCGCGCAGATCATTGGCCACAAGCTCCATCTCGGCGGCCATATCCATCCCACCCGCGCGTTTCGATGTGGTCGCCCCGTGCAGATGATCCAGCAGAACGTTGCCATTGCCGTTATAGTTGGCATCATTCGAGCCAGTCCGATCTTCCAGCAAGATGTGGCACGCCATGCCAAGTTTCGCGGCAAAAGCGGCGGTTTGGCGGGCATGGTTGGATTGAGTGGCGCCTTGGGTCATCACGGTATCAGCGCCCATCGCCTGCGCCTCTGCCATCAAGAACTCCAGCTTGCGGGTTTTGTTGCCCCCGGTTGACAGCCCGGTGCAATCGTCGCGCTTGATCCAGATCTCGGGTCCGCCCAGTTCTTTTGACAGCCGGTCAAGCTTTTCCAAAGGGGTCGGCAAATGGGCCAAGAAAACACGTGGAAAACGGGCGAGATGCATTGGCGACGTCCTTCTGATAACTTGCATCCTGTAACTATTGATTGACATCGTTTTCTTTACAAATGCGAAATACTTGAACCATGTTGCATAACATGCAAGTTAGCGGGGTGCTGCGATGCGGTTGGAATGGCTGGAAGATATCCTTGCTATCGCGGAAACAGGCTCGTTCAGTGGGGCCGCCGAACGCAGGCGCCTGACCCAATCCGCCTTTTCGCGGCGCGTTCAACAGATCGAAGAGTTTATCGGCGTTGAGCTGTTTGACCGCAGCCACAAGCCGGTTCAATTGCGCCCAACCACCCTTGCGCAAAGCGGGCAGATCGAACAGATCGCCGCGGCCATGCAGCAATTGATTGTCGATCTGCGCCGGGGCGACCGCATTGCCAGCAACCGTATCATCATCGCCAGCCAGCATTCGCTGACAACCTCGCTTACGCCGCAAATCATTAAGAACATGAGCAAAAAAGATGGCGACGTGCATGTTCGCTTGCGGTCGGCCAATCGGGATGAATGTTTGGCTTTGCTGCTGTCGCGTCAGGCAGACATTGCCATTCTGTATCGGCTGCTTGACGATTCCAACGAATTGTCAGGCGATTTCCTTGAAACCATCGAGTTTGGTTCCGATCTGCTGATCCCCGTTTTTGCCGAAGATCTTACCCAGCTCTATGGTGCCTCATATCCGACCGATCTGCTCTATATCGCCTATCCCGCCGATGTGTTTCTGGGCGAAGTCATGGCCCGCAAGATATTGCCATTGCTTCAGCCGGTGACGCTGGCCTCGGCCAAGGCCGAGACGGCTCTGACGCTTGCGGCGCTGGAAATGGCGGCGGTTGGGGTCGGTGTTGCCTGGGTGCCAAAATCACTGGCGCAGGATCGGCTGCAGTCGGGTCGGCTTTTTGATCTGTCGCAGATCCTGCCAAGTTGCGAATTGCAGGTGCGCGCGGTGCGTATTCAGGGCAAGCCAAGTGCAGCAGAAGCCGCGCTTTGGGCGCAGCTTCTCGACTTGGGATCGAAGCGATCAGCATAGCTTCTTCGTCCTGCCAATTGACGGCATTGCCGAGCTTCTGAAAGCCGGGCTTTAGAAAACGAGGAAATCTGCAGCCGTCACAGCAGGCCCGCCCTCAAGCGTTGCAAAATGAACTCTCGCGTTGGCGCCGGTGCCGTCGCTGTCAAAGTACAATTTGCCGGTGCCAGTTTCGTAGATGATCCGGTCCGTTGCATCCAGGGCCTTCCCTGTCGCGTTCGCGGTGAAGGCGGCTGACCGCAATCTGCCAAGCCCAAGACCCACGAATACAGCATCGTCCAGCCAGACCCTGTCATCAACGGTGTTGAAGTCCATGATCTGATCCTTGTTGCTGGCCCCCAGAGCAGAGGCGAAAACAAACTGGTCACGCCCGGAGCCGCCTGTAAGTTGGTCACTTCCGCTGCCACCTTCTAGCCTGTCGCGACCGCTACCGCCAAACAGCGTGTCCAACGACGATCCTCCGCTGATGTCGTCATTGCCGCTTGCCCCTATAAGCCGATCGTTGCCGCTGCCGCCAAAGATCCAGTCCGTTCCGGCCCCGCCGTAAACCTGGTCTGCTCCGGTGCCGCCATAAAGGCTGTCAAGCTCGCTGCCGCCGGTAAGCCTGTCATCTCCACCGCCGCCGTAAAGGAGGTTGGTGCCCGCACCCCCCACAAGCACATCAGCCCCCGCCCCGCCGGTAAGCCTGTCGTCCCCCGTCCCGCCATAAACGCTGTCCGTGTTGGAGCCGCCGGACAGCACGTCATTGCCATCGCCGCCCGAAAGCCAGTTGTTTCCCGACCCGTCCCGCAGCACATCTGCCCCAGCCCCCCCGAACAGGCGATCATCTGCCGTGCCGCCATAAAGGCTATCGTCACCCGCGCCACCGTTGAGGATGTCGTTGCCGCCACCGCCAAAGATCGCATCCATGCCGTCGTTGCCCGAAATCCGGTTGCCAAGAACCGAGCCGCGAAGCTCATCCTCTGCGTCGCTGCCAAGCAGGTTTTCCACTCCGGCAACGGTGCCGAAACTGAAGGTTCCCGCGGCCAGACTAACAAGCACCCCGGCCGTGGCATTTGACAGGTCGAGCGTATCTTCGCCCTCGTCCCCTGCCAGCACGTTGGTGCCGCTTAGGGCGATGAGCGTATCATTGCCCGCGCCGCCGTCCAGGCTGTCATCCCCGTCTTCGCCGTTCAGAAGGTCGCCGCCGCCGCCACCCAGAAGCGTATCATCGCCCTGACCGCCGAGCACGCTGTCATTGCCCGCGTTGCCATCAAGGACGTTATCAACGCCATCACCCGAAATCGTATCGCCAAACGCGCTTCCGATCACCCCTTCGATCGAGATCAGTATGCTGGTCCTGTAGGCATTGGTTGACAGATCAAACTGCACCGCACTCGTCTCGACGGACAGATCAAGCGCATCGATCCCATTTTCGCCATCAACCGTGTCGGCTCCCTCAAGGTTTCGGAACCGGTCATTGCCTTCGCCGCCTTGCAGATCGTCATCTTCTGCACCACTGATTAGAAGATCATCGCCCGCACCACCACGAAGCAAATACCCACCGGCCTCACAGCTGATCGTATCATTTCCTGCGCCGCCATCGACCAAATCATAGTAGACCACGCCAGAGATGCTGTCGTTGCCCGAACCTGATAGCAAAACCTCAAAGCCGGCAAACGTGCCATTGTTAAAGGTGCCGTTGGCCACATCAATTGTCTGGTCAGCTGTGAAATCTGTCAGATCCAGCGTGTCGGTCCCGTTTCCGCCATCAAGCGTATTCGCGCCAAGCCCGGCGCGAATGGTGTCGTTCCCTTCATCACCGGTGATCGAGTCATTGCCACCGGCGCCGCCTGTCAGACTGTCATTTCCATTGCCACCCAACAGGGTTTCCGATGCGGATGAACCCGTAATGCTATCCGCGTAATCTGTCCCCGTGATCCTTTCGACCCCCAGCACGGTGCCGTTTGCCGTCGCAACCTCAGAGCCAAGGTTAAAGATCACACCCGCACTGTAATCGGAAACCTCCAGATGGTCTGTGCCTGCACCGCTATCGATGTACAGCACACCGCCCGTGACATAGATTTCGTCATCCCCGTCGCCGCCATAAAGGGAATGGTTGCCCGACCCAAGGTTCAGGCTGTCATTGCCGCTACCTGCATAAATCTCGTTGCTGCCGCCCCCGCCGTACAACAGATCATCGCCGGCAGCAGATGCGATCACGTTGTTGTTGTTGTCACCATAGATCGAGTCATTGCCCCCCGAGGTAACGATTCCTTCAAACCCTTGGAAGTTGCCCGCACTGGACGCATGGGTGGCGAAGTCCGCCGAAAAATGGCCCTCGCCGCTGATGTAAAGTGTATCTATGCCGCTATCGCCGCTCAGAACACTGTTGGTGCCTGCGACGGCAAAGATGTGGTCGTTGCCGACACCCCCGAAAAGGGTGTCATTACCGCCTCCGCCGTAGATATAGTCGTCCCCGCTTCTCCCCTTTAGCACTTCGTTGCTCAGTGAACCCGTGATCGTATCTCGACCAGAGCCGGTTTCAATGCCTTCAATGCCGGTTACTGTGCCGCGCGAAGACGTGCCCAACACAAGATTTACGATAAGATTTGAAGTCACCTGATAGAGAATCCACTGGTCGAACCCATCGCCGCCGTAAATCTCGTTGTTTGTGCCGATGAACTCATAGAACTCATCGTCACCGTCGCCGCCATAAAGCGTGTCGTCTCCGGAACCTCCGAAAATCTTGTCGTCGCCGCCGCCGCCATAAAGCAGGTTGCGTCCGCCGATGCTGCCGATGGTGTCGTTACCTTCACCGCCATAGAGCGTGTCGTTGTAGTAACCGCCATAGATCGCTTCAATCGAGGAAAAGGTGCCGAACGTCGATGTGCCGTCAGCGATCGATGCCAATATGCCTTGTCCGGCGGCAAAGAAATTCAGCACGTCCACGCCGGCACCGCCGGTAAAGGAATTGTTACCGCTGGTATCTGAATACTGGTTCAGGCCATCACCGCCGAAATAGGCGTCATCGCCGTCACCGCCGTAGAAAAAATCATTTCCAGCCTCACCATAAAGGCTGTCATTGCCCGCTTCGCCATAAAGGCTGTCGTTGCCAGCACCGCCTTCGATCAGATCATTGCCGTCTCCGCCCACGAGAGAATCGTTACCTTCAAACCCCCTGATGGTGTCATCTTCCACCCCGCCATTCAGCGTGTCGTTTTCTGCGGTCCCTTCGATGAGTGCCATTGCCTGCTGCTCCTGCTGCTGCGACGTGGGGTCACCCCGCTTGCCGCCGTGTTGCCTGTTGATGCCAGAGTGCTGCTCTGGACGTTTGTGAAAGAAAAATAAGGCAATCAGCGATCGTCCCGCATATGTCAGATGACGCAACTTGTGCTTGCACTGTGGGGAAATTTGTATGTCATTTGCCGTATGACTGGGCCGCAGTGCCGCAATAGAACCCACTGAGTGCCCTAGTAGAACGAGTGAACATGACCCAGCCAGACAACGAAGAAGTTGATCTGCAGCTTGTTGCCGATGGTTATCGCGTCATCAGCGACCCTGCTGCATGGGATGATCTGATCGGTACCTGGAACGCCAAGCTGAAGATCGCAGGATTTGACACTGTGGGTATCCAGAACGAAGAGCGGCTTGAGCGGCAGTACGCAAAAATCGCTAGCCTGCTGAAACGGATCGGATTGCCGGAAATCGAAGACCCCATCGTCGGGCTGGTCAAGCATCAGCATGAACCGGCCATGGTTTTGTCGCGCAACCTTCGTGTGCTTGCCATCAATGAGGCGGGTCAAAAGGCCTTTGGTGCAGAACAGGGGATTGCTGCAAACCTGTCCTGGCTTTCACCCGAACATATGAAGACCTTTGATGGCCTGCTGCGCGATCTTGGGCGCCGCCGCGCAGATTACTATGCCATCATGCGCGCCCAGGATGCCACTGAAGGGCGCAGCTATGTAGAGGTTTTCACACCACGCACCGAAAGCCTGCGCGAACCGGTCATCGTCGTGCGCGCTTTGGCGACCCACTGGACCGCGGCGATGTCTGAGGCCCTTCGTATCGCCTTTGATCTGACCTCGGCCGAGATCGACATTGCGGTATTGCTGTATCGCCACGCCGATCTGTCCACGGTTGCCGAACTGCGCGGCGCAAGCCTGCGCACCGTCCGCACCCAGCTTAGCCGCATCTTTGCCAAGACCGATACCCGCGGCCAGGTGGAACTTGTGCGGTTGCTGTCGCATCTGTCAGGGCGGCTTGGTGCCAGGGTCGAAAATTCGGCGGTGCATTGGGAAGATCCTGCCGGGCAAGAACAAGTTCTGACCCGGCCAGACGGCCGCAAGCTTGCCTATACTTGGCTTGGCCCCAAGCAAGGGCGGCCCGTCCTTCTGGTGCCTGGAATTGTGAACGGCTATCTGTTCCCGGATGGCTTTTCTGCGGTTCTGCTCCGGCGCAACATTCGGCTGATCGTGATGACACGGCCGGGGGCCGGCAATTCCGATCGGGACCCGGAGGCAAACCCGCTGGGCGACCACATTGAGGCCATCCGCTTTCTGACCAAGAAACTGAATCTCTCCGGGCTGCCGGCGGTGGGGATACATGGCGCGAATGTCGCGCTGCTTGAAATTGCCGCATCTAACGACAACCCTTTTTCTGAAGTGGTTGCGATCGGCCGGTTTCTTCCGCTGGACAGCCAGCGCTGGCGCAAGTTGCCAGCGATGCCACGGGTTCTGATCTGGTTGCAGCTTCATGCCCGATGGGCGGCGGACATCGTTGGCCAGCACGGCTGGCGCAACGTCGTGCGACAAGGGCTCGATTGGTATATTAACCGGGCTTACGGAGACATGCCGTTTGACTATGGCTTCACCAGCTCGCCAGAAGTTTCAGCCCTGTTGCGAAACGCCTGTGCCTATACCTTCCGGCAAAGCCATCATGTGATGCTAGAAGATCTGGAAATTCGGCAAAACGACATCGTCCGCGTCTTGCCGCTTTTGAAGGTCCGGCTGACATGGCTTCTTGGGGCGGTTGAAGTTTACACTCGAGATGCCGAGGCTAGCCCATTCTACAGTCAGGCAGAACTGGACCGGATCGCGGCGATCAACCCCCTTATCGACATCCATCGGATCCCCGAGGCTGCCGATTTGATTGTGTATCAGCAGCCAAGATTGATTGCCGAAATGATCGCTGACGCAGTCGACCGTGCCGAGGGCATCAAGCCATGACGAACCATTTGCCTTCGCCTGCACGCCCTATCGCTGACGGTTGCCATCCGCGCCGAACCGCAAAGCCTTGCTTTCGGTAAGGCTCAGATACACCGTCTCGCCAACAGCGAAATCATGTTCCCCAAAAAGCCGGGTCGTCAGCAGGCTGTGACCATCGGCATGAACGTAAACCAGGGTTTCGCCACCCAGCTTTTCAACATGGCTGACCTTGCCCGGCAGGTTGCCTTTTTCGCGGCTGACAAGCAGGTGCTCGGGACGAATGCCGATGCTGCCTTCGCCTTGGCCCAAAGCCTGGGCATCCAGAAAGTTCATCTGAGGCGAGCCTATGAACCCGGCGACAAAGGTGTTGGCCGGGTTGTTGTACAACTCCATCGGCGCGCCGACCTGTTCCACTTTTCCGGCGCGCAAAACCACGATCTTGTCGGCCAGCGTCATCGCTTCGACCTGATCATGGGTGACATAGATCATGGTTGCACCGAGGTCTCGGTGCAGGCGGGCAATCTCAATGCGCGTGGCCACGCGAAGGGCCGCATCAAGGTTGGACAACGGCTCGTCGAACAAGAAAAGCTTGGGCGTCCGAACAATCGCCCGCCCAATTGCCACCCGCTGGCGCTGCCCGCCTGACAGTTCCGCCGGGCGGCGGCTCATCAACGGGCCAAGCGCCAGCATTTCGGCTGCACGGTCCGTCGCGGCCATAATTTCGGCCTTGGACACACCTGCCTGTTTCAGCGCGAGGCCCATGTTCTCGCGCACTGTAAGATGCGGGTAAAGCGCGTATGACTGAAACAC
>JAIOXV010000060.1 GCA_021741465.1 Paracoccaceae bacterium | reverse complement strand
GGCAAACACCCGCGCGCCGTCGGCAATCGGAGCCTGTGCGGCTGCTGCGGTCGGCGCCGCAGGGTTCGCAGCACTTGGGGCGGCACTGATGGCGGGTGCCGCCGCCGGGGCCGCTTTTGCCACATCGGCAAGCGTCTCGCCGTCTTCAATCAAAACGGCAATGGCGGTATTCACCTTCACCGCGCTTGTGCCTTCGGCAATCAGGATCTTGGCGATGGTGCCTTCATCCACCGCCTCGAATTCCATCGTTGCCTTGTCGGTCTCGATCTCGGCAATCACTTGCCCGGATTTGACCTTATCACCCTCTTTCACCAGCCATTTGGCCAGCGTGCCTTCCTCCATCGTGGGGGACAGCGCGGGCATCAGGATTTCCACAGCCATGTTTCCCTCCCTTACCGGTAGCAAACGGATTTGACGGCAGCGACGACTTCGGCCGTTGTGACCAGCGCGTGCTTTTCCAGATTGGCCGCATAGGGCATCGGCACATCCTTGCCCGTACATGTCACCACCGGCGCATCAAGGTAATCAAACGCCCGTTGCATGATGGTTGACGCCATGTGATCTCCAATCGATCCGACCGGGAAGCCTTCTTCCACGGTCACGCAGCGGTTGGTTTTCTGCACGCTTGCCAGCACAGTGTCATAGTCGATCGGGCGCAAGGTGCGCAGGTCGATGACTTCGGCTGAAATGCCATCTTTTGCAAGCAGATCAGCGGCTTCTAGCGCATACTTCATGCCGATGCCGAAAGAAACGATGGTCACATCCGTGCCCTCGCGCCAGACACGGGCCTTGCCAAAGGGAATGGTGAAATCAGGCAGATCCGGCACGTCGAAGGTCTGGCCGTACAGGATTTCATTCTCTAAGAACACCACCGGGTTCGGATCGCGGATCGCTTGTTTCAGCAGCCCTTTGGCATCCGATGCCGAATAGGGCATCACCACCCGCAAACCGGGAATGGCCGCATACCACGCCGCGTAATCCTGCGAATGCTGTGCCCCGACACGGGCCGCGGCCCCATTGGCACCCCGGAACACAATCGGGCAAGGCACCTGGCCACCCGACATGTAATTTGTCTTGGCGGCCGAGTTGATGATGTGGTCAATCGCCTGCATGGCAAAGTTGAAGGTCATGAATTCGACAATCGGGTTCAACCCGCCCCAGGCCGCGCCCACCGCAATGCCGGTAAAGCCGATTTCGGTGATCGGCGTGTCGATCACGCGCTTTGGGCCGAACTCGTCCAACAGACCCTGAGAGATCTTGTAGGCGCCTTGATATTCGCCAACCTCTTCCCCCATCAGGAACACATTCGGGTTTGCGCGCATTTCTTCGGCCATCGCTTCGCGCAGGGCTTCGCGAACGGTCATGGTTTTCATCGGCGTGCCGGGGGCCCAATCGGGGCTGGCCTTGGACACGACGGCGACCGGCGCCGCCGCCGATGCTGCTGCCGGGGCTGCGGAGGGCGCGGCCGCTGCGGCCACAACCGGGGCAGCCGCAGGGGCGGCATCGGCGCCTTCGCCGTCTTCGATCATCACCGCAATCGGAGTGTTGACCTTTACATTGGCGGTGCCTTCGGCCACCAGAAGCCTGCCCACGGTGCCTTCGTCGACCGCTTCAAACTCCATCGTTGCCTTGTCGGTTTCGATCTCGGCAAGGATCTGGCCGGATTTGACCTTGTCGCCCTCTTTCACCAGCCATTTGGCCAGCGTGCCTTCCTCCATCGTGGGGGACAGTGCGGGCATCAATACTTCGGTTGCCATGGTTGTCCTCCCTCAGGCGTAAATATCGGTCCAAAGCTCGGACAGGTCCGGCTCGGGGCTTTCTTTGGCGAACTCGGCGCTCGCGTTGACGATCTCTTTGATTTCCTTGTCGATCGCTTTCAGCTCGTCCTCGCTGGAAAGCCCGCCTTGGGTCAAAAGATCGCGGACATGCTCGATGCAGTCCTTTTCCTGTTTGATCTTTTCCACCTCTTCGCGCGTGCGGTATTTCGCCGGATCGCTCATCGAGTGGCCGCGATAGCGGTAGGTCATCATTTCCAGAATATAGGGGCCCTGTCCCGACCGGCAGTGCTCAACCGCCTTTTCGCCCGCGGCTTTCACCGCCAGAACATCCATGCCGTCAACCTGTTCACCCGGAATGCCGTAAGCGGTCCCGCGACCGTAAAGCGTGACCGATTTCGTCGCCCGCTTCATCGAGGTTCCCATAGCGTACTGGTTGTTTTCAATGACAAAAACCACCGGCAGGCCCCAAAGCTCTGCCATGTTATAGGCTTCGTAAACCTGGCCCTGATTGGCCGCTCCATCGCCGAAATAGGCGAAGGTCACATTGTCATTGCCCTTGTACCAATCCGAAAAGGCCAAACCCGCACCCAAAGGCACCTGCGCGGCGACAATCCCGTGACCGCCGTAGAAGTGGCGCTCTTTGGAGAACATGTGCATGCTGCCGCCCTTGCCCTTGGAATAGCCCCCGGCGCGGCCCGTCAATTCGGCCATAACGCCATTGGCAGCCATCCCGCAGGCCAGCATATGACCGTGGTCACGATAGCTGGTGATGCGCTTGTCGCCGTCCTTGGTGCAGGCCTCAAGCCCGACCACCACCGCTTCCTGGCCGATATAAAGGTGGCAAAAGCCCCCGATCAGACCCATGCCATAAAGCTGGCCAGCCTTTTCTTCGAATCGGCGGATCAGCAGCATTTCGCGATAGTATTTCAGCAATTCGTCCTTGGAGACGTTGGATTTTTCCGGTGCTTTTTTGGCAGCCACGGCGCGTCCTCCCGACACTAGTGGAATGGTTTAACGTTAAACCATCTATACAGTATCGGGAAAATAACGCAAAACACAAAATGATCAGATCCACATCTTGCATAAAAGCTATGCAAAAAGCGAATAGCGGACGATGCGGAAGGGCGAGTTTGAAAGGCCAAGCGTGCAAGGGCAGGGCTGCCCCGGGGCTTAGCGGATTACGATTTCGTCGGCGCGCATATAGCCCAGCACGTCGCGGGCCTGCTGATCCAACAGGTCAAGGTCAAGAAAGTCATCTGACAGGCGCCGCGTCAGATTGGCGGTTGCGGCCAATTCTTCCGCCAGACGATCGCGCTCGGCACGCAGGGACTCGGCCTCGGCGTTGATCTGAACGCGACGGAACACCCCATAATCCCCCTGCACGGCGGCAAAGGTGAAATAGCCCCCCAAAGTGAAGGCCATCACCATATAAAAAATGCCGCCAAGCGAAACGCGGAATGGGGTGTTCGTCATGCTCTGCCTCTGCGCCGCCCCTCATTTTTTGGGGGTGGTCACAGGCCGAATCATGCCACATGCGAATCAGGAAGGGAATCCCCTAACTGCCAAGATTCCCAAAGATTTTTCAGCCCGCGACAGAGGCCGCATGAATGCTGTCGATGGCCGCACCCAAGGCCGCATCAAAGGCGCTATCGCTTTGCTGGGCCGACAGGCCTTCGGTCAGCGCCCGGCTGAACGATGCGATGATCCCCCGGTTCTTGGCCAGAATGCCGTTGGCCTCATCGCGCACATAGCCCCCTGACAATGCCACCACCTTCAACACATTGGCATGATCGACCAGCGGCGCATAGAAGTTCGGGACGCTTGGCAAGGTCAGCTTCAGCATCACCTTTTGGCCATTTGGCAATGCATCCAGACCTTTCAGAAGGGCGTCGCGCAAGATCGCTTCGGCCTCTGGCTTGTCCGCGATCGAGATCGTCACTTCGGGTTCAAGAATGGGCATCAAGCCTTTGGCCGCAACCTGCGCGCCAATCGCGAACTGCTGGTCCACCACCGCCTGAATGCCCGAGGCATCCGCCGCAGAGATGACCGAGCGTTCCTTGGTGCCAAAGATCCCGGCGGCAACGGCCTTGTCCAACAGCGCATCCAGCGTTGGCATGGGCTTCATCATCTGGCAGCCGTTGACTTCGGCCTCCAAGCCTTTGTCAATCTTCAGAAAAGGCACAACGCCGCGCTTTTGCCAAAGATAAGTGGCGGTCGGAATTCCGTCGATGTCGCGGTCCATGGTTTGTTCAAACAGGATCGCCCCGATCACTTTTTCGCCGCTGAACGCAGGTGATTTGATGATCCGCGCGCGCATGGCATGGATCATGTCAAACATCTCGGCCTCGCCCGAATAGGCGGTTTCGGCCACGCCATAAAGCCGCAGCGCCTTGGGGGTTGATCCCCCCGATTGGTCCAGCGCGGCGATAAAGCCGTTGCCCGTTGCCACGCGTTCCGTTTGCTGCGCCAAAGTCATGTTCTCACCCGTTTGTCCAAGCCTTTCCCGGCCAATAACCTTTGATTGGCCGCGTGGCAAATCTGATAGCGCCAACAATCACCGGCGGCGCAAAAACTGTCCCGTAAGCCAGGCTGTAAAGCGGCGTGGGAACAGCCGGGGCGAGACAGCGAAAAGCCAGTTCATCAGCCCCGTCACCCGAATGCGCCGGCCTTCCTTCATGGCCGCCCACCCCTTGACCGCAACCGACCGGGCCGAGGGCAGGGGGAAAACCTTGGTCAAGAGCGTGGCCTTTTCCGCATCATCCGCCGCGAAGAAATTGGTCTGCGTCGCCCCGGGGCACAGCGCCGTCACCTTGACGCCCGTTCCCGCCAACTCGGTCGCCACCGCTTCGGATAGGCTTAGAAAATAGGCCTTTGTGGCATGATAAACCGCCATATGTGGCCCCGGCAAAAAACCCGCGACAGAGGCAACGTTCAAAACCCGCCCCGAGCCTTGGGCCACCATATCGGCGACGGCCAGCTTCATCAGCGTGGTTGCGGCGGTGACATTCACCTCGATCGACGCGCGTTCGCGCGCCCAGCCCGCCAGATCGGCAAAATCGCCATTGCGCCCAAGACCGGCATTGTTGACCAGAATGTCGATCACCCGCCCGGCGCTGGCGGCCTGCCATAACTGTTCGGCCGCGCCGGGTTGCGCCAGATCGGCCGCGATCACCACCGCTTCAACCTGATAGCGCGCTCGAAGGTCGGCGGCCAAAGCCTCCAGCTTGTCGACCTGTCGGGACGCAAGGATTACGCCGCGCCCCTCTGCCGCTGCCAGATCGGCGAATTCCCTGCCCAAACCTTCGGACGCACCCGTTACCAGAACCCATTCTTTGGTCATGCGTTCAGCGCCGCCACGCCGGGAAGGGTCTTGCCCTCCATCCATTCAAGAAAGGCCCCGCCCGCGGTTGAGATAAAGGTGAAATCCGCCGCAGCCCCCGCCTGATTTAGGGCGGCCACCGTATCACCGCCCCCGGCAACCGACACCAGCTTACCCGCACGGGTCAAATCTGCGGCCACCCGTGCCGCGGCGTTGGTGGCGGGGTTAAAGGGCTCAATTTCAAAAGCGCCAAGCGGGCCATTCCAGATCAGCGTCTTGCAGGTTTCGAAAACCTTTGTCAGCGCAGCCACAGTCAGCGGCCCTGCGTCAAGGATCATCGCATCGGCCGGGCAGGCACCCACGTCCACTGTTTCGCTGGCAGCGCCTGCCTTGAACGCCCGCGCCACAACGACATCCAGCGGCAGATGAATGGTGCAGCCCGCTGCCGCTGCCTTGGCCAAGATCGCGCGCGCGGTGTCGGCCATGTCGCGTTCGGCCAATGAGGTTCCAACCTCTCTCCCTTGGGCGACAAGGAAGGTATTGGCCATGCCGCCGCCGATCACCAAATGGTCAACCCGGCCCACCAGATTGCCCAGAAGATCCAGCTTGGTTGAAACCTTGGCCCCCCCGACCACCGCCACCACCGGGCGCACGGGCGCACCAAGTGCCGCTTCCAGCGCTTTCAACTCGGCCTCCATCAGGCGCCCGGCGGCCTTGGGCAACAGCCTGGCCAGCCCTTCGGTCGAGGCATGGGCGCGGTGGGCTGCCGAAAAGGCGTCGTTCACAAAAAGGTCACCCAAAGCTGCCATCTCGCCGGCGAGGGCGGGGTCATTCTTTTCTTCGCCGCCATGAAAGCGGGTGTTTTCCAATAAGACCACATCGCCCTGGCCCGCCGCCGCAATTGCCGCCTTGGCTGCAGCACCGATGCAATCAGACCCGAACACCACCTTGCGGCCCAAGGAGGCGGCCAGCGCATCTTTCACATGCCCAAGGCTCATTTCCGGCACGACCTTGCCCTTTGGCCGGTCAAAATGGGCCAAAAGCACCACTTTGCCCCCGCGCGCGATAATGTCTTCAACCGTTGGCTTGATCTTGTCGATCCGGGTGCTGTCGGTCACCCGGCCGCTCTCCATCGGCACGTTGATATCCACGCGCACCAGCACAGTCTTGCCGGCCATTGCCACGTCATCCAGCGTTTTCCAGCCCATGATGTTCTCCTAAAGCTTTTTCCCTGTTTCCGCCCAATGCGGGGCTTCGTCAACCACAACCCCTTTCCCTTTGCGCCTTGCGACATTAGGGTCGCGCCCAGCAAAATGGAGGCGCCCCGTATGGCCGAGATCAAAGACCCCGAAAACACCATCATCATGACGCTGAAAGACGGCGAAGTGGTGATCGAGCTTCTGAACGACATCGCGCCGAAACATGCCGAGCGGATGAAGCAGCTGGCCCGCGACAAGGCCTATGACAACGTGGCCTTCCACCGCGTCATCGAAGGCTTCATGGCCCAGACGGGTGATGTGGCCAATGGCAACATGGAAAAAGACTTCAACCTGCGCCGCGCGGGCACGGGTGGGTCGGAACATCCTGATCTTCCGGCAGAATTTTCGGGCATCCCGCATGACCGTGGCACGCTTGGTGCGGCCCGGTCGCAAAACCCGAACTCGGCCAACAGCCAGTTCTTCATCAACTTTTCCGACAACCACTTCCTTAATCGCCAATACACCGTTTACGGCCGGGTGATTTCGGGGATGGAACAAGTCGACAAAATCACGCGTGGCGAGCCCCCGGCAAGCCCAGACCGCATGATCACTGTTCGGGTGGCCGCCGATGTTGCGTAAAGCTCTGATTCTTGCCGCTTTTGTTGCCTCTCCGGCTTTGGCCGAAGAGGTGGTCGATGGCCCCGGCCCGAACCTTGTGATCGAGGTTTCGGGCAAGGCCAATGGCACTGTGGTGATCGACATGGCCGATCACGTAGCACCCAACCATGTGGCCCAGATGGTCGCGCTGGCCAAATCCGGTGCCTATGATGGGGTGGTCTTTCACCGTGTGATCGACGGCTTCATGGCCCAAACCGGCGACGTGTCGAACGGCAAATCGGGGGGCGATCTGTCCCGCGCTGGGACCGGTGGTTCAGACCTGCCCGACCTTAAGGCCGAGTTTTCGGATCTGGCCTTTGCGCCCGGCGTTGTCGGCATGGCGCGGTCGCAAGACCCCGACAGCGCCAACAGCCAGTTCTTCATCATGTTCGAACAGGGCGATTTCCTGAACGGCCAATATACCGTGGTCGGCAAGGTGATTTCCGGCATGGATGTGGTGAATGCCATTCAACGCGGCGAGCCGCCCAGCACCCCTGACGTGATGACGAAAGTCACGGTTCAGGAATAAAACAAAAGGCCGGGGCGACCCGGCCTTTTTCATCTGGCGGCTTTGGCACGCTGTCTCCGGCCTAGCCCAGAACCACCAAAGCATGGCGTTTCTTGCCCGCCGTCAGCTTCATCGGCTGGCCCAACGCGCCCGCGTCATAGCGCAGGCTGGCATCGGTGATGATTTCGTCATTCACCTTCGCGCCACCCTCTGCGATCAACCGCTTGGCTTCCTTGCCCGAGGGGGCAAGCCCAGCCTTCACGAAAAGCTGAACAATCCCAAGGCCTTCGGCCAGTTCTGCCGCAGTGACATGCACCGTTGGCAAGTCATCCCCCACGCCGCCCTTTTCAAAAACCTCGCGCGCGGTTGCCTCGGCGGCGGCGGCGGCCTCGGCCCCGTGCAGCAGCGTTGTCACTGCATTGGCCAACACGATCTTGGCGCCGTTGATCTCGGCCCCTTCCAGGGCGCCCAGGCGGTCGCAGTCTTCGACCGGCAATTCGGTGTACAGCTTCAAAAAGCGGCCCACATCGGCGTCGGTGGTGTTGCGCCAGAACTGCCAAAACTCATAGGGGCTGAACATATCGCCGTTCAGCCAGACCGCGCCCGACTGGGATTTACCCATCTTCTTGCCGTCCGACGTGGTCAACAAGGGCGAGGTCAGCCCATAAACCTCGGCGTCAACAACCCGCCGCGTCAGGTCAACCCCGTTGACAATATTGCCCCATTGATCTGACCCGCCCATCTGGATCAAACAGCCATAGCGGCGGTTAAGTTCCAGAAAATCATAGGCTTGCAAGATCATGTAGTTGAATTCAAGGAAGGAAAGGCTTTGCTCGCGGTCAAGCCGCGACTTCACGCTTTCAAAGGACAGCATCCGGTTTACCGAAAAATGCCGCCCGATCACGCGCAGAAACTCAAGGTAGTTCAGATCATCCAGCCATTCGGCATTGTTCACCATGACCGCATCCGACGCCCCGCTGCCAAAGCTGACATAGGGCGAAAACGCCCGCTTGATGCCGGCGATATTGTCGTCGATCTGGGCATTGGTCAGCAAAGGCCGCTCATCGGCGCGAAAGCTGGGGTCGCCCACCTTGGTGGTGCCGCCGCCCATCAGCACGATCGGCTTGCCGCCGCATTTTTGCAACCAGCGCAGCATCATGATCTGGATCAGGCTGCCGACATGCAAGGATTTCGCCGTTGCATCAAAGCCGATATAGCCCGGTACAACACCCTTCTTGAAAGCCTCGTCTAGCGCCTGATAATCGGTGCAATCGGCCACAAAGCCGCGCTCGAACATCACACGCAGGAAATCGGATTTTGGATGGTAGGTCATGGCCGTCTCATGCTTTAAGGATGGCAGGGGTATAACGGGCAGGGCAGGGCAGGGGAAGGCATGAAAACCGGCGCAACACCGACAGCTATCTGGGCCTTGGGCGCGATGTCCGGCACTTCGCTGGATGGGGTGGATGCCGCAATGGTGTTGACCGATGGCCACACCATTTCCCAATTCGGCCCCCATGCCTATCGCCCCTATGCCGCAGACGAGCGTGAAACCATCCGCGCCGGATTTGGCAAATGGCCCGGCGATCCCGGCGTTGCCGCCGCAGCCGAACAGGTCGAAAGCGCCCATGCCGAGGTTCTCAGCCGTTTTACCGGGGCCGAGATCGTGGGGTTTCATGGCCAGACCCTTGCCCATGATCCGGCGGGCCGCGGCACCCATCAATGCGGCGATGGGGCGGTGCTGGCCGATGTTCTTTCCTGCCCCGTGGTTTGGGATTTTCGCAGCAATGATGTGGTGATGGGCGGGCAGGGTGCGCCCCTTGCGCCGTTTTTTCACCACGCCTGCGCACGGCTGATCGGCGCGGCAGAACCTGTGGCGTTCTTGAACCTTGGCGGCGTTGGCAACCTGACATGGGTCGATCCGGCGATCGTCGCCCCCGAAAGCCCCGGCGCGCTCTTGGCCTTTGACACCGGCCCAGCCAACGCGCCGATCAATGATCTGATGCAGGCGCATTTTGGCCTGCCCCAGGATGAAGGCGGGGCGCTGGCTGCCCGTGGCCAGGTGGATGAAGCCGCCGTGGCCGGGTTTCTTGACCACGCGTTCTTTTTCAAAATCCCACCCAAATCCTTGGACAGAAACGAATTTTCGTCAGCCCTTGCAGGGTTTGACCGCCTGTTGCCCGAAGATGCCGCAGCCACCCTGACCGCCATCGCCGCCGCCTCGGTTGCCCGTGGGGCCGAACATTTCCCCCGCCGGGTCAGCCGTGTTCTGGTCACCGGGGGCGGGCGCCACAATGCCACGATGATGCGCGAACTGGGCCAAAGGCTGGACTGTCCTGTCGCCCCGGTCGAGGCTGCAGGTCTGAACGGCGATATGCTGGAAGCCCAGGCCTTTGCCTATCTCGCGGTGCGGGTGCTGCGGGGCCTGCCCACCTCTTGCCCAACGACAACCGGGGTTCCCGCCGCGGTTGGCGGCGGCAAGATCAGCCGCCCAAGCGGGGCAAGTGCTGCCTAAAGCCGGCCGATCCGCTCGGTCAACAGCTCGAAAAACCCGTCCGCATCAACGCTGCCAACAAACAGTGCATTGGCCGGCCGCCCGGTGACACCCCACCAATCGGCCACCGTCATGCCAAGGGTCAGCTCTGACTGGGTTTCGATTTCAACATTGATATGGCGCCCCTTGAACAGGCCGGGCTGCAAAAGATAGGCAATGACGGTGGGGTCATGCAAAGGCCCGCCGTCGCTGCCATATTTCTCCATGTCATAGCGTTCAAAGAACTCCAGCCATTCCGCGCAGACGCGCCCCACCTCCGAACCCATGGCGCGGAAGCGCTCAACCCGGGCGCGGGTGGTCAGCACCTTGTGGGTGACATCAAGCGGCATCACCACCAAAGGCACCCCCGAGCGAAAGACGATCTGCGCCGCCTCAGGGTCGACATAAATGTTGAATTCAGCCGCTGGGGTGACGTTGCCCACCTCGAAATAGGCGCCGCCCATCAGCACGATTTGCTGCACGCGGCCCACAATATCGGGCGCCTTTTCAAAGGCCATGGCGATGTTGGTCAGGGGGCCAAGCGGGCAAAGCGTTACCGTATGGGCCGGTTCGCGCCGCAGGGTTTCGATAATGAAATCAACGGCATGTTCGGGCTGCAAGGCCATGGTCGGGTCTGCCAATTGTGGCCCGTTCAGCCCGGTCATGCCATGGACATATTCTGCCGTGACCAGCTTGCGCTTCAACGGCGTGTCACATCCGGCAAAAACCCGGGTTTGGGGTTTTCCGGCCAGTTCGCAGATGATGCGGGCATTCTTTTCGGTGAAATGCAGCGGCACATTGCCCGCCACTGCGGTCACGCCCAGAACCTCGATCTCGGGGCTGGCCAAAGCCAGAAGAATGGCAAAGGCATCGTCTTGCCCGGGGTCGGTATCAATGATGATCTTGCGGGCCATGGGGGTTCCTTTGCACATCGAAGTGCTTTGCTACCGCATCCTTGTTCAATTGGTCAAAGAAAAAGGGGGCCGCATCCGGCCCCCTGCGCGCGCGGCGTGCTTTTGCCGATCAGTTGTCGAAATCCACCGTTTCGATCAGCTTCAAGGCTTCGGCGCGTTTGGCGGCCACATCGGCCAGCCCCAAGGCATCGGGGGTAAACGTGCCCCAGCTTGCCACCAGGGCCGATTGCGCCACCCCCGGCTTTACCGGGTATTCATAGTTGGTTTCGGCATAGATCTTTTGCGCCGCATCCGATGACAGCCATTCCATGAACGTGAGCGCGGCATCCTTGTTCGGCGCCGATTTGGTCATGGCAACACCCGAGATGTTCATATGGGTGCCGCCGGCCTCGAACTCGGGGAAGACCACATTCACACTGTCGGCCCAGGCCTTTTGTTCACCATCGGCCACCATTTCGCCCATGTAATAGGTATTGCCAACAGCGATATCGCATTCCCCGGCCCAAATCGCCTTGACCTGATCGCGGTCGCCGCCATCGGGTTTGCGGGCAAGGTTGGCCTTTACGCCGTTCAGCCAGCCTTCGGTATAGGCGGCGTCGTGGTGGGCCAGAATGGCCGAGGTCAGCGCGACGTTATAGTCATGCATCCCCGACCGGGTGCAGATCCGCCCCTTCCATTTGTCCGAGGCAAGGTCTTCGTAGGTTGTCACCTCGCCGGGCTGAACCCGCTCTTTGGAGGCATAGACAATCCGCGCCCGCGCGGTCAGGCCGAACCATTGGTCTTGGGGGTCGCGGTATTCGGCGGGGATATTGGCGGTCAGCACCTCGGAATGCACCGGTTGGATGACCCCGGCCTCGATGATCTGCAAAAGCCGCGCAATATCAACGGTCAGCACCAGATCGGCAGGAGAGCGGTCGCCCTCGGCCTGCAACCGTTCGGCCATGCCCTTGTCAACAAAGGCCACGTTGACCGTGATGCCGGTTTCGGCGGTGAAAGCGTCAATCAGCGGCTGGATAAGCTCGGGTTGGCGGTGGGAATAGATGTTCACCTCATCGGCGAGCGCGGGCAGGGCGGTGGTCAACAGCGCCAGGGTGGCAAGGGTAAAGCGCATTGCTTGAGTCCTTTAGTCGGGTTTCTGCTGCCCGATTTGCCTGAGTCTTTCACTCAGGTCAATACCTGACAAAAAGAATTGGATTAATTTCGTCCCTTATCTGTCGCCCGCCCATTCTGTCAGCGGCCATCAGGTCAGCGGGGAAGGGGTGCCTCGGCCGCCGTCTGGTCCGCCATCTGGCCTGCCGCCTTTTCTTCGGCCTTGGCCCGATTCCACAGCGCATCCATTTCGGCCAGATCGCTTTCGGCAGGGGTCTTTCCCGCCTCGGCCAGCCAATCCTCAATCCGTTCAAACCGCCGGGTGAATTTGGCATTGGCGGCGCGCAGGGCGGCTTCGGGATCAATCTTCATATGTCTAGACAAATTGGCCATAACAAATAGCAAATCGCCAAATTCCTCGACAATTTCCGCCGCGCCAAGACTTTCCCGCGCTTCGACCAATTCGGCCATTTCTTCTGCCATCTTGGCCAGAACCTCGTCAGTCGAGGGCCAGTCAAACCCCACCCGTGCAGCGCGGTTTTGCAGCTTTATCGCCCGCGTCAGCGCCGGAAGCCCCATAGCCACCCCATCCAGCGCGCGCGCGCGGGCAAGACCGGCAGCGCGTTCGGCGGCCTTGATCTTTTCCCAATCCACCGTCTGCTGGGCGGCCGATTTGTCGCGGGATTCCGCCCCAAAAACATGGGGATGCCGCGCCACCATCTTGTCCGAAATCGCCTTGACCACGGTGTCAAAGCCAAACAGGCCCGCGTCGCGCGCCATCTGGGCGTGATAGACAACCTGAAACAGCAAATCGCCCAATTCACCCGGCAACTCGTTCCATGCCTGCCGCTCGATCGCGTCGGCCACCTCATGCGCCTCTTCCAGCGTGTAGGGGGCGATGGAGGCGAAGGTTTGTTCAATATCCCAAGGGCAACCTGTTGCCGGATCGCGCAGCCGCGCCATGATTTCCAGCAGCCGCGGCATCCCGCCCTCGGGGTCATGAACCAGCTTGTCCGAGCTTTCGTCAGCCATTGCCGTTTGTCCTGTTTTGCTGTTTGATCAAACCCAATACAAAGGAGTCACCCCATGCCCGTCCTCAACCGTATCGCAGCCTATGCCGAAGAAATGAAGGGCTGGCGGCACCATTTGCACATGCACCCCGAACTGGCCTTCGATTGCCACAACACCGCCGCCTATATCGCCGACCGCCTGCGCGAAATCGGGGTGGATGAAATCCATACCGGCATCGCGAAAACCGGCATTGTCGCCATCATCAACGGGCAGGGGCCGGGCCCGACCATTGGTCTGCGCGCCGATATGGACGCGCTGCCGATCGAAGAGATCACCGGCGCGCAATACGCCTCGACGATCCCGGGCAAGATGCACGCCTGCGGCCATGACGGCCATGTCACCATGCTTTTGGGGGCGGCCAAGTATCTGGCGGAAACCCGAAAATTCGCAGGCCGGGTCGCGCTTTTGTTCCAACCGGCCGAAGAAGATGGCGG
Source organism: Paracoccaceae bacterium (assembly GCA_021741465.1). GTDB lineage: Bacteria > Pseudomonadota > Alphaproteobacteria > Rhodobacterales > Rhodobacteraceae > Tabrizicola_A. The sequence goes on along the minus strand of JAIOXV010000060.1, from coordinate 3,291 downwards.
CGGCGGTCAGGTGATGGTGCAGGAAGGCGTGATGGACCGTTTCGGTGTGGGTCAGGTTTACGGCATCCACAACGCACCCAATATCCCCTTTGGCCAGTTCCTCACCACGCCCGATGCGCTGATGGCAAGCGTTGACACCGCCTTTGTCTACATCACCGGCAAGGGGGGCCATGGCGCGACCCCGCACGAATGCGTGGATCCGGTCGTGGCCGTGGTGGGCATGGTGCAGGCCATCCAGACCATCATCCCGCGCAACGTCTATGCTCTGGATGAGGCGGTGCTTTCGGTCACGCAAATTCACACCGGTACGGCCAGCAATATCATCCCCGAAGAGGCGATGTTCTGCGCCACCATCCGCGCCTTCAAACCCGATGTCCGCGCGCTGTTGAAAAAGCGTTTCTACGAGATCGTCGAAGGCCATGCCGCCGCTTACGGCGTAACCGCGCGGATTGATTATGACTGGGGCTATCCTGCCACCATCAACCACGCTGACAACGCCTCTTTCGCCTGCGAAGTGGCCGCTGAAGTGGTCGGCGAAAGCCTGGTGAACGGCAATTCGGTGCGCGAAATGGGGTCCGAGGATTTCAGCTATATGCTTGAGGCCCGCCCCGGCGCCTATCTTTTCCTTGGCACCGGGCCGGGGGCGGGGTTGCACCACGCCGCCTATGACTTCAACGACGAGGCCGCGCCGATTGGCGCCAGTTTCTTTGCGCGCTTGGTCGAACGGGCGCAGCCCTTGGCCTAAGCGTCTGTCGTTTCGCTTCAAAACGGCGCGGTGCTGCGGCGCCGCGCCTTTTTTACAGGAGTTTGATCCATGCGTCTTGCCTTGGCCCTGTGTCTGATGTCCGGCCCGGTTTTCGCCGATGAACAGATCACCTTTCACACGCCTTCGGGCAACATCCTGTGCGCGCTAAGCGCCGGGACAAATTATGCCACGGCAAGCTGTTACATGTTCCAGATGACCACCCAAAGCTATGCCCGCCCCCCGGCCGATTGCGAATTTGACTGGGGCAACAGTTTCTCTGTGACAGCCTCCGGCAAGGGGAAAATGGACTGTTATTCGGATTTTCCCTTTGACGGTTCGGGGTTGGAACTTGGCTATGGCCAGAAGATCAGCCTTGGCGGGATCACCTGCCATTCGGCCAAGACCGGGATGACATGCGTCAACGCCGCCGGTCACGGCTTTGCCATCGCCAAGGCCAAGCAAGAGCTGTTTTGATCAAATTTCAGTGGCAATTTGGCGCGGAATCGGCTAGTCCAAGATCATATTGACTGGAGATTCAAAATGAACGCGCCGCAGCCCCTTTCGAACGCCACCCCTTGGGCGATGGATCATGACCATGCCGTGCATCCTTGGGTGAACTTTGGGTCCTTCGAAAAAGACGGGTCGATTGTGTTGACCAAGGGCGAGGGCTGTCATCTCTGGGACGCCTCCGGCAACCGCTACTTTGATGCGATCGGCGGCATGTGGTGCACCAATATCGGGCTGGGCCGGGCCGAGATGGCCGAGGCGATTGGCGCGCAGGCGATGAAGCTCGCCTTCACCAATTATTTCTGCGACGTCACCTCGGACACCACCGCCATGCTTGCGGGCAAGATTGCCAGCCTTGCGCCGGGTGATCTGAACCGGGTTTTCTTCACCACGGGCGGGTCGACGGCGGTGGAAACCGCGGTGCGGACGGTGGCTTTTTATCACCATTGCAAGGGAAATCCCTTGAAAACCGGCATCGTTGCGCGGGAAAATTCCTACCACGGTTCAACCTATCTGACCCAATCGGTGGGCAAGCGGAACGGCGACCGCGTGGAAGAATTCCGCTATCAATCCGAAGGTATTTACCACCTGTCTTCGCCCTATCTCTACCGCCGCCCCTCTCACATGACCGAGGCGCAATTCTGTGACCATCTGATCGCCGAGTTCGAGGCGCTGATCGCCCGCGAAGGGGCCGACCGCATCGGCGGCTTTATTGCCGAACCGATTCAGGCTTCGGGTGGCATCATTGTCCCGCCGGAGGGGTATCTGAAACGGATGTGGGAAGTCTGCCAGCGCCATGACATCCTGTTCATCGCGGATGAGGTCGTCACCTCTTTCGGTCGCTTGGGGCATTGGTTCTCGTCTTGGGACGAGTTCGGGGTGATGCCGGATATGATCGCCACCGCCAAGGGGCTGACCTCGGGCTATGTGCCTTTGGGGGCAATGATCATGTCCGACCGGATCTGGGATGTGATGGCTGCAGGCGGGCATCGCTGGTTCACCACCGGCTTCACCTATTCCGGCCATCCGGTATCTTGCGCTGCTGCCTTGAAAAACATCGAAATCATGCAGCGCGAAGACCTTCTGGGCAATGCCGCACGGGTTGGAAGCTATTTCGAAACCCGCTTGGCCGAGCTGTCGGCGCTGCCCATTGTGGGCGATGTGCGCGGGCGCAAGCTGATGCTGTGTGTGGAATCGGTAGCAGACAAGGCGACCAAGGCCGTCTTGCCGGATGAGGCCAACGAATCCAAACGCATCTCTGACGCAGCCGAGGCGATGGGCCTGATGGTGCGCCCCTTGGGCCATCTGAACGTGATGAGCCCGGCCCTGACCATCACCGAATCCGAGGTGGATTTCGTGGTTGAAACCCTGGGCAAGGCCATCACCAAGGTGACCGATGATCTGGTGCGCGAAGGCTACCGGATCGGCTGAGCAGGGATGGGCGCCGTGGCGGGCACCCATTTTTCAGGTTGTTCTGGCTGCCAAGTTCGCGCATCCTGCCGCCCAAGGTAATGGTATGATTTGGGTGTTTTTATGGGCCGCACATTGCGTTTGACGTCTGGGAACGACAGGTTCACCCAAGGCCTTGCCAGCGCGAATGTGGAAATCACGCTTCTCACCCTTGGCGGCGATGACACGGTTTCGTTAAACCGGGTGGACAATCTGGGCGGGACCAACCGGGTTGAAACCGGCGCAGGCAATGACGGCGTCGTCAACCTGATGGAATTCGGCAACATCATCCTTCTGGGGTCTGGCAACGACACCTATGTCGGGCGCGGCTTTGCCAGCTTTGAAAGCGACCCTTTCGATCAGGTGCTTGCGGGCGGCGGCAATGACATGATCGCCGTTGAAACCTTTAAAAGCCGCTACTTCGGCCAGTCTGGCAATGACACGTTCTTTTCGGTCGGCTGGCGGAACCTTTTCAACGGCGGCTCCGGGGTGGATACCATCAGCTATGCACCGCGCGGCGATGACCAAACGCTTGGCGGCAGCGGTGGCTTGGTTAATCTGGACGAAGGCTTTGCCCAGACCGGCGGAAA
>JAIOXV010000059.1 GCA_021741465.1 Paracoccaceae bacterium | reverse complement strand
AAAGCGGGCTGTCGCCAGCTTCAGCAGTCGGGTCTGCCAAGGGGTTGGGCCGGTCATTGGGGTCAAAGGCCGGGTAAGAGGCAAGCGCCGCGATTTCGCCGGTGCGCACATCCATCAAGATAACCGCGCCACCCTTTGCATCATATTGCGTGACGCCGGTTTTCAGAACTTCCTCAACCGTGGCCTGAACCGTCAGGTCCAGCGACAATTCCAGCGGCGTTCCGGCCTGCGCCGGATCACGCAACCGCGCATCCAACGCCCGTTCAATGCCTGCCGTGCCGATCACTTCGGCACTGTTAACCCCTTCTGCACCAAAGGATGCGCCGCCAAGAACATGGGCGGCAAGCTGGCCATTGGGGTAAAGGCGCATCTCGCGTGGGCCAAACAGCAGACCCGGATCGCCGATGTTGTGAACCGCCTGCATCTGTTCGGGCGACATCATCTTGCGCACCCACATGAAGCTGCGCCCGTCGGTAAAGCGGCGCTCAAGCGCGGCTGCATCCAGTTCGGGGAAAATCGCGGCAAGTTCGCGCGCCACACGCGCCGGGTCGATCAGGTCTTTGGTCTGCACATAAAGCGCGTGGGTCAGCATGTTGGTGGCCAGGATCCGGCCATTACGGTCAACAATATCGGCGCGGCCTGCGGTAATGGTTGCCCCGGCAGAGGCGGTGCGCGGCTCCATCGGCTCGGATGCCGAAAGCGTGCCCATGCGCGCGCCAATCACGATAAAGGCGGAGAAAAAGCACATGCACAAGAACAGCAACCGCAATTGCGCCCTGCCACGGGCCCGGTCGTGCAGGGCCTCGTTGCGCAGGCGCAGGTTGTCGCGTTCAATCTTGTCGGGGCTGCCGCCGGTGGCGCGGGCATGAAGAATGCGGGCCAGTGGCCGAAGCGGGGTGCGGATCATGGGGTGGTTCCCTCTTCCGGATCGGCGTTCAACACGCCTGAGGTGTCAACCGGATCATCAATGCCCAGCCCGGAAACCCCATCGGCCAGCGAAGGCGGCGGCGGATAGGCGATGTCGATGGCATGGCCAAACTGGTGCGGCTCCATCGGCATCAGGCCCAGCCGATCAAAGTTCAGCACCGCCAGATCACGCAGGCGGTCGGGGCGGTTCAGATAGGCCCATTCGGCGCGTTGAATGGCCAAGGATTCATGCAAAGTTGCGATTTCATCTTGCAAATCAGCCACTTCACGCAGGGCGCCTTGGGTTGTGTAGTTTTCGCGGTAGGCCCAGAAACCCAAGCCAAGCACGGCGAGAAAGGACAACACATAGAGAAGCGGGCGCATGTCAGCGGCGTCCTTTCTTTTGCGGCGAAAGCTGCGGCACACCCAGATCGAAAGGGTTCACCGCCTTGGCGGGGGCTTCGGTGCGGCGGGCGACGCGCAGCTTGGCGCTGCGGGCGCGGGGGTTTTCGGCCAGCTCGCCCGCATCCGGCCCAACCGCGCGGCGCGTTACCAGATCAAAGCGCGCGGTCTGGTCGGCGCGGGCGGGCGCGTAGCGGTTGGCATTCGCCTCTTGCCCGCTGGCCAGTTGCAAAAAGCGTTTGACGATGCGGTCTTCAAGGCTGTGAAAGGTGACAACTGCCAGCATGCCACCAGGGCGCAGCGCGCGTTCAGCGGCCATAAGCCCTTGGGCCAGTTCGGTAAACTCGGTATTCACCGCGATGCGGATTGCCTGAAAGCTGCGCGTTGCAGGGTGGCTTTGACCAGGCTTGGGCCGCGGCAGGCACTTGGCCACGATTTCCGCCAGTTGCAGCGTTGTGGTGATTGGGGCGCGGCTGCGCGCGTCAACGATTGAACGGGCAATGCGACGCGAGGCATGTTCTTCGCCGTAATGATAAAGGATGTCGGCCAGCACGGCCTCATCAGCGGAATTCACCAGATCGGCCGCACTTTCGCCCGCCTGCGCCATGCGCATGTCCAAAGGCCCGTCCTTCATGAAGGAAAAGCCACGTTCGGCCAGATCAAGCTGCATCGAAGAGACACCAAGATCCAGCACGATCCCGTCAAGCGGCGCATCGCAATAGCGGTCCAGATCTGAGAAATTCCCGGCCACCAGACGCAGCCTGTCACCATAGCTGCCTGCCCAATGCGCCGCCATTTGCAGCGCCAATGGGTCACGGTCAACGCCAATCACGGTTGCAGCACCGGCCGCCAAAAGACCTTTGGCATAGCCGCCCGCCCCGAAGGTGCCATCCAGCCAGACACCCGAAACCGGCGCCACGGCAGCCAGAAGCGGGGTCAACAGAACCGGAATATGGGGGGCGCGGTCTGGCAGGGCTGCGCTTTGGGACATGGTCTTACCCGCCCCGCGATGACCGCCCCACGAGGGCCAGCGGATCGACGCCGTCATCATCGTCATCTTCGGCAAGCTCTGCCTCATAGACTTCGCGGCGGTACAGTTTGAAACGATTGGTGAAACCGGCAAAGGCGGCCTCGCCACCGGTTGAAAGATCATCACCCAAAAAGCCCATCTTCTCACGCACCTTGGGGGGCAAGACGATACGGCCATCGGGTTCGACTTCGATCATGACGGACCGGCTGATAAGATCGCGCTCGGCGCGGTCGCGCTCGGGCGAGCCCAGCTCCATCGCCTCGATCTTGGCGGCCAAAGCATCCGCGCCCACGCGCGAATAGCATTCGACAAAACGACGGTTCTTGCCGCCGTAGACCATGTAGACGCGTGCGCGGGGGTTTTGTTCGGTAACGGGGTCTTCAGCATCCAGAATGCGGCGGAAGGCAGCCGGGATGGATACCCGCGCCTTGCTGTCTACCTTTTGGTAGAACTCGCCTCTGAACGCCTCGCTCGTCATTGGCCTTTCGGCTCCGTTCTTGGGGTTTTGGACCCCGGAAAATAGAAAAGGCGGGTCGGGTTGCTGCCACTACCCGATCCGCCCACTGTCCCATCGCTGGGCGTCCTACGCGCTTGCCACCTGGGGGAGATGTCTGCTCGCTTGCGCGCCGGATCTCTTTGTCTCTTCGGACGAAGGCGGTTGCCTGTATGAGCCTGTCTTTTTCGCCTTGTTCGGGGTCTATCGCCGCCCCTGCGTTTTTTGTGCCGCTTCGTCTTCCGATGAACAAGGGATGCCACGGGAATTTATGGGAAGCAATGGAAATTTTTGGGTTCAACTGGGCACATCTTGTGTGACACGCCGACCTGGAACAGGATTTTGTGGGTGAATTGGTTCGAAATTGGCAACAAATAGACATCAGGAAGCACCTACCCCCTATATATAGTGGCAGCCCGTGCGGGCATGCTTATCCCAAGATTTCCCAGATTTTTTTTGACACCGCCCAGCCTGAGATGAACGTATCAAGAACATACCCCGGCAAGAGCTGAATTCACAGGACGAATCCACACAGGTTTTTCAATTTTCCCGTGAATTCCCACGAAAGTGATTCGGCATGGACCTGCGGTTTTTTCCTGCAGGGCAAAGGAATTTCCTGACAGACCGCGGTTGCGGGTGCGGTCAGGCGACGCCTTGTGCAATCAACCCCTGCGCGATGCGAGCATAGGCCTGTGCTGCGGGGCTGTCGCCTGTGGCGATCGGCGTGCCTGCGTCGCCTGCCAGCCGGACATCCAGCGACAAAGGCAACGCACCCAAGAAGGGAAGACCCAGCCGCTTTGCCTCGGCCACAACACCGCCATGGCCAAACAGATGCTCTTCATGGCCGCAATTCGGGCAGACATAGGTCGACATGTTTTCGATCAGCCCAAGGATGGGCGTCTTCAGCTTCATAAACATGTCCAGCGCCTTTTTGGCATCCAGCATCGCCACATCTTGCGGCGTGGAGACCACGATGGCACCCGAAAGCTTGGTACGCTGGCCAAGCGTGAGCTGGATATCGCCAGTGCCGGGCGGCAGGTCTATGACCAGTACATCCAATTCGCCCCACAACACCTGGTTCAGCAATTGTTGCAGCGCGCCCATGATCATCGGGCCACGCCAGACCACGGCCTCGTCTTCTTTCAGCATCAGGCCAAGCGACATCATGGTCACCCCGTGCGCCTGCACCGGTTCGATCAGCTTGCCATCGGGCGAGGCCGGGCGCTTTGACACCCCCATCATGCGGGGCTGGCTGGGGCCATAGATATCCGCATCCAAAAGCCCGACCCGGCGGCCCTGACGGGCTAAGGCAACAGCAAGGTTCGACGATACGGTGGATTTGCCCACCCCACCCTTGCCAGAGCCCACGACGATGATATTGGCGATGCCGGCAATAGGCTGCGGGCCGCCCTGATGCGGCGTGGCGTGCTGACCGATCTTCAGGCTGGGGGCGGGCGGCTTGGCGGCAGGCCCGTGGGCTGTCATGACAATCTGGACCGAGCTTGCACCCGCTGCACGCAGCGCTGCTTCGGCCTGCGCCTGCACCGGGCCAAGGGCGCGCGCCTCATCCGGGGTGGCTGCTTCGATCACGAATCGAACCGCGCCACCTTCGATGGAAACCGCACGCACCAGATCGCGCGAAACCAGATCGCCGCCACCGGGCAGCGGAATGGCCGCCAGAGTTTTGCGCAGTTGCTCCAGATCCAATGCCATTTCGGCCCCCTCAGCGTTTCGCAGTTCGCTTATGCTTTTGGCACAGTTGTGCGCTTTGCAGCAAAGGGCAAGGGGGCGTTGACCAAATGCTCAAAATTTCATCGAAGCGATTGTTAACTATAACGATTTTGTGACACAAAGCCATGCGGACGCTGCATGGCAGCATTGCGCAAGCGGACTATTGTGCAGTTGCAGCATATGCCCCATGTTTGCTCTAACAAGACGGGGTGGCCCTAAGAAGCAGTCGGGATCACCCTCGCAGTCAAAGAAAGTGAATGCGTTATGGCCTATTTGAACACCACCGCCCGCGCCGACGTCCTGTCGTTTCGTGACATCGCGATGCGCCCCTTGCGCAGCCTGCAACTGATGGCACAGCGCCGCCGGGTCTATGGACAGACCCTGGCCGAACTCGGTGCGCTGTCGGACCGCGATCTGGCCGATCTGGGCCTGCACCGCTCCATGATTTCCGCCGTCGCCAAGGATGCGGCTTACGGCAAATAAGCCCCCCTGACAGGGTGCCTCCTCCCGATAAGGGCCCTGTTCAAGGCGCGGCGGCGCCGATCCTTCTCCCCGGCCCGCCGCCTTTTTATTCGCTTCGACCGGCCCTCTCCTCCTCCCTCGGGCCGATCGGATCTGTGGCACCCCCTTCTCCTCCTCCCTTGGGGGTGCCGCACCCGAACAGCTGATGGCCCCTTCTCCTCCCTCGGGGCCAGATGCCAAGGCGGTGGTTCAGCCTCCCCTGAACCCCTGCCGAACCATTCCTGCGGCCCACCTCCTCCCGGGCCAATGGTTTGCGGCGGCCCCTCTCCTCCTCCCTCGGGGTCGCCGCCCCTCCCCCTCTCGCACCTTGCGCCGCGCGCCCTACCTCGCGATAGTCGCGCAAAACTGGGCAGTTACTGGGGTTGGCATCATGCGGGCATCCGTCATTTCATCGGCATTGGTTGCGTCTTTGGTGGGCTATGGCTCGACCATTGCGCTGATCCTGTCGGCGGCGGCGGCGGTTGGAGCCACGCCGGAGCAGACCGCCTCTTGGGTCTTTGCCATCTGCATTGCCAAGGCCATCGGCTCGGCCTTTCTGTCCACCTGGAAACGCGTGCCGATTGTCTTGGCATGGTCCACGCCGGGCGCGGCGCTGATTGCCGCGACCCAAGGCATTTCCATGGCCGAAGCCGTGGGGGCCTTTGTGCTGGCAGGGCTGCTGATCGCCCTGAACGGGGCCATCAAGCCCTTGGGCCGGCTGGTGGGATTGATCCCCGATGGGGTGGCCTCGGGCATGCTGGCCGGGGTTCTTTTGCCCTTTTGCCTGAAGGGGGCGGGGGCAGCGCAAAGCTTGCCTGCGCTGGTGTTTCCGATGGTGGCCGTCTTTGTGCTGGTGCGGCTGAAAAACCCTGCGCTGGCGGTACTGGCGGCTTTGGCGCTGGGATTGGTTTTGGCCTTTACCTTGGACCAAGCAGATTTCCCTGTGCTGGCCCTGCCATTGCCGCAGCTGAGCGTCATCGCCCCTGAACTGCGGGCAGATGTGCTTTTGGGCCTTGGCCTACCGCTTTATCTGGTCACAATGGCGTCGCAGAATCTGCCCGGCTTTGCCACGCTACGCGCCCATGGGTTTCAGCCGCCCGTTCGCGCGGGGCTGGTCACAACGGGGCTTTTATCAGCAATTTCAGGATTTTTCGGGGCGCACACCACATCGATGGCCGCGATCACTGCCGCAATTTGCATGGGACCAGACACTCACCCCGACGCAAGCCAGCGCTGGAAAGCGGGCTTGGCCTATGCCGGGTTCTGGACGCTTTTGGGGTTTTTCAGCCCGGCGATCCTGTCTGTGCTGGCGGCCCTGCCCCCAGCGCTGATGGTGGCCTTGGTTGCGCTGGCGCTGCTGGGGCCGTTGATGGGGGCGATGACAGGGGCTTTCACGCCGACGGACACCCGCTTTGCCGCCACGATGACGATGGTTGTCACCGCCAGCGGGGTTGCAGCCTTTGGCATTGGCGCGGCGTTCTGGGGGCTGATGGCGGGGCTTGCCCTGCATGGGCTGGAACAACTGCGTCGATAAGCCCCTGATAAAAAAGAAAATGCCAGAGGCACGGCCCCTGGCATCTGCCTTTTCGCAGGGATTTCCCGCGCTAGAAGTCGGTCGGCGCGCCGCCTTCCTGTTTGCGGCGGGCCACGAAACGCTGCAGGTCTTCCTTGTGATCGCCGTTCATCTCGGGCGCCTCAAACTCGGCCAGGATCTGCTTGTAGATGCGGTGGGCGCGTTCCGGCGTCCACAGCGCACCGTCGGCTGTCCATGCCTCATAGTTCCGCCAATCGCTGACAAAGGGCTGATAAAACGCCGTCTGATAGCGGTCTTGGGTGTGTTGGCAGCCAAAGTAATGCCCGCCCGGCCCCACTTCGCGAATGGCATCAAGGGCGATGTCATCTTCGGTGGTCGCCCAGATGGGGGATTCGAAATAGCGCTGGATCATTTGCAGCACTTCGCAGTCCATGATGAACTTTTCAGGGCTGGCGATCAGGCCGCCTTCAAGCCAACCCGCGGCATGATAGACCATGTTGGTGCGGCTTTGCACCGCGGCCCAAAGGCTGTTGGAGGTTTCCCACATCGACTGGCCGTCCGGCACGTTGGCCGCACAAACCCCCGATGAGCGCAGCGGCACCTTGTAATGGCGCACCATCTGACCGGTCATTTGCGTGGCGCGCATGTATTCGGGCGTTCCAAAAGCAGGCGCACCCGATTTCATATCGACGTTGCTGGTAAAGGTGCCCAAGGCAATCGGGCAGCCGGGATTGACGTATTGTAGCAAGGCCGCCGCAGCAAGACCTTCGGCCATCGACAGCGCCACCGCCCCGGCCATGGTCACGGGCGCCATCGCCCCTGCCAATGTAAAGGGTGTGATGACCACCGGCTGGCCACGCCGCGCCAACCGCAGCGCGCCATCCAGCATCGGGAAGTCATGCTTCAGCGGCGAAACTGAGTTGATGTTGGTGTACATCCGCGGCTTGGCGTCAAATTCGTCATGCGAAAGACCGCCCGCAATGCGGACCATTTCCATCACATCTTCCACCCGCTCTGCGCCCAGACTATAGGCGTGCACCACCTTGTCGGTCAGGGTTAGCTTTTCATAAAGGCAGTCCAGATGGCGGACGCTGGCGTGAATATCGACCGGCTCTACCGGATATCCGCCAGCGATGTGAATGCAGTTGAAATACTGCGTCAGCTTCATGAACTCCTTGAACGTCTCGAAGTCACCCGAGCGTTTACCGCGCTCCATGTCCCAGGCGTTCGGCGGGGAGGAGACGTTGACGAACAGCATGTGCTTGCCGCCCATGACAACCTCACGCGCGGGGTTTCGCGGGGTGATGGTGAAGGTTTCGGGCGCATGGCCCAGCATTTCCATCACAAAATCTTCGTCCATGCGGACGTTTTCGCCCGTAACCTTGCAACCGGCCTGTTTCAGCAGGGAAACCGCCTCGGGGTTCAGAAACTCGATCCCGATGTCTTTCAGGATGCGCATTGTGCCTTTGTGGACAGCCTGCACACCGTCGGCGTCAAGGGGTTCGATGGGGCGGTCAGGGTTGACAGGGATGCGCCAGGGCATCTGATCGATGACAGCATTGCCCGCACGGGTCTTGTTTCCCGCCCGGCCTCCGGCACGGGTACGCTTGCGTGCAGCGGTGTCATCGGTCATCATCGGCTCCATCCTGATGGCCCGCAAACCGGGCTTGCGGCCAATGTGACGGAAAGCCACGCGGCGCGCGAACCAGTTTCCCGACATTTTGTGTCGTTTTTGGCAGGCTGGGCGCTTAACTCTGCCCGAGTGTATCCAGCCATGCGCCCAGATGGCTGATATCGGGCAGCACAACATCGGCATGGTCAGCCAGTTCGGCAGCCTCGGCCACCCCTGTCAGCACCGCCACGCGTTTCATCCCCGCATCCCGGCCTGCGTGCAAATCATGCAGGCTGTCGCCCACCATGACAGCGCGGGCCGGGTTCACACCCACCTTGTCACAAAAGGCCAAAAGCTGGCCGGGGGCGGGTTTGCCGCCCCAACCGGAATCGCAACCTGCGACAAAGTCGAACAGGTCCAGCACCCCTGCCCCGGCAAGATGCGCCCGCGCAGGGGCTTCGGTGTCATTGGTGGCAAGACCAATTTTCAGCCCGCGTGCCTTGAGCCCTTCGAAAACGTCACGCAAGGCAACGGCCGGGGCTTGCGGTGCGGCTTCGGAAAGTTCGGACAGGGTGGCAAGAAGCTGCGCCTTATCCATGGCCGGCACATAGCCATGCATGATGTCGACAAGTTCGGGCGTGGTGGCGCAAATCACCGGGCTGTGCTTGGCAAATTTGCCGCGGCCCAGGTCATAGCCCAGCCCCTCGGCCACGGCATCGGCATCTGCGCCATGCGCCGCCAGATGGGCGATGGCGCGGGCTGTCCAGCCGCCCCAGGTGGCGCGGAAATCAAACAGCGTGCCGTCCTTGTCGAAAATTGCCGCGTCGATCATGTCATCCTCATTTCGAGCCTGCGTTTTGTATCGGGGGCGGGGGCGCGCTCAGGTCCAATGCGGATCACGGCCGCCCGGCAGACCCATGCGCGCCTCGCCCAGCGCGGTGGGTGGCAAATCAAGATCGGCGCAGCAGGCCACAACCCGCTCATCGCTTTGCAACAGATAGTCGATCAGCGCCGCCAGAAAATGCGGATCGCGCGCGGATTGGGCCAAATCGGCGGTCGCGGCACCTGTTGCGTTAAGGAATTGAGAAAACTCTTCAGGCTGGCCAACCAGCCAGGCAAACGCCTGCAAAGCGGTAATTTCAGCGGATTCTTGCTGATTCATGCTTTTATCCCAAGAGTTACACACAGATTTCTATCGAGTTTGAGCAAGTCTGTTACCCATTCAGAAAGGATTTCTTAACCACTTCGACGGCACTGTGTAGGCGTGAGAGGTAAAGGTAGGCAAGGTGCCATGGGCGGCAAAGTTCTCATCGTCGACGATGTTGCGACCAATCGCATCGTCATGAAGGTCAAGTTGACCGCGGCGGGCTATTTGCCCGTCGTGGCGGCGGATGGGGCATCCTGCCTTGCCATGGCCCAACGCGAGGCCCCCGATCTGATCTTGCTGGACATGCTTTTGCCCGACCTGTCAGGAACCGAAGTCTTGCGCCGCCTGCGCTCGGACCCGGCCACGCGCAATGTGCCGGTGGTGGTCTTTTCCGCCAGCCAAGCCGCCGATGCCAAGATCGAAGCATTTCGCGCCGGGGCGGATGACTTTTTGATAAAGCCGCTGGATGACCAGACGCTTTTGGCCCGCATCCGCAGCCTGATGCGCGCGCAAGAGGCCGCAGCAGAGCTTGGCAGCAACGCAGGCGGGATGCCGGCGCTTGGTCTGGCCGAGGCGGCGGGTGATTTTGCGTCACCCGGGACGATTGCGCTGGTGCTGCACCGGCCCGAAACGGCATTGCTTTTGCGGCGCAATCTGGCCGGCAATATCCGCGATACGATCATGACCATGACACCAGACGAGGCCTTGACCCGTGGGTTGCACGACGGACCTTCGCCGGATCTTTTCGTGATCGATGCCGATCTTCCCATTCAGGGCGGCGGGCTGCGCCTGATGTCCGATCTGCGCAGCCGCAACGCGACGCGCAACGCAGGCTTTGCACTTTACCGCGATACGGCAAGCGATGTGTCGCCTGCGATGGCTTTTGATCTTGGCGCCAATGAACTGATCGCGCCCCAGATGGCATCTTTGGAAATGGCGCTGCGGCTGCAAAGGGTGCTGGCGGTCAAGCAAAAGGCCGACCGGATGCGCGCCTCGGTTCAAGATGGGCTTCGGCTGGCGGTGATCGACCCGCTGACAGGGCTGCACAATCGCCGATATGGTCTGGCCCAACTGCAGGCAATTTCGGAAAAGGCGCGGCGCACCGGGGCGGGCTTTGCCGTCATGGTGGCCGATATTGACCGGTTCAAATCGATCAATGACCGGTTTGGTCACGGCATGGGCGATGCGGTGCTGGTGGAGGTTGCCGCGCGCTTGCGCCAGAACTTACGGGCGGGCGACCTGTTGGCGCGGATTGGCGGGGAAGAGTTTCTGATCGCCCTGCCCGATATTGACCTTGCCGATGCACGCCTTATCGCCGAACGGCTTTGCGCCTCCATGGCCGAGGATCCGTTTCTGCCGCCCAATGAACTGTCCCTACCGGTCACCATTTCCATCGGGCTGGCCATCAGCGAAGCGGGCGAGGCGCCGACCCATGTCGAAACCGTCACCGATATCTTTGATCGGGCGGATCGCGCGCTGATGCGGTCAAAGGCGGCGGGGCGCAATCAGGTGACGGTCAGCCGCCACGCGGCCTAGTCTTCGCGCTTGTCTGCCTTGTTGCGGTCTTTCGGGCCACGGCGCAGGCCCGCCTCAAGCCGATCAGCAAAGAGACGGCGGTCACCGGCGGGCATGGCCGCGATGAAATCCTGCAACATGTCTTGGCCAAGCCGAAGTTGGTTTTCCATGCGCGCATGTTGGTCTTTCATGCGTGCCTGAAAGGCCACTGCATCAAAAGGATCGGCCCGCAGCAGATCAAGCAGCGCCTTGGTATCTTCACGCATCAGACGGCGGGTGTCGCGGATTTCAGGCGCGCGTTCAAAGAGTTGTCGCCGCAGGGCCTTGCGGTCATCGGCAGACAGCGCCTCTGTATAGGGACCAAAGCCCAGATCGCGCACCATAGCGGCGCGCATCCCTGGGCCATCGCGCATGAACACCCCGGCAACAGCGCCCAGCACCGCAAGGTTCAGCGCCAGTGAAAACCCAAGTGCAATGCGCAAGCCTTTGCCAGATTTCGGTTTTTCAGTTTGAGCAATGTCCATCACGGTGTCTCGTCCAAAAGGGCATCAATGCCCGGCATCATGTCAATTTCGGCAGCGCTCCCGCTTAAAACCGCGCTCATCGCGCCAAGATCACCGGGCTGGGCAAAGCCAATCCAGAACCCGGCAAGCGTGGCCGTCACCATGCCCGCAAGTGCGCCGCCGCCACCGAAAACGGCCCCAAGGCTGGCCCAAAGGCCCGGCCGTGATGGCGATGCCTGCTGTGGGGCTGGTGCAGCCGGGCGCATCCGCGCATCGGCATCCGCAAGCACCCGTGCGGTCAGCGCCGCCGGCGCTTGGACGGCTGGGGTTCGCGCGGTTGCAAACAGGCTTTCAAGGTCATCTTCGGTCATCATATCTTCCCCCTTCTCACAGCCCAAGCGCGGCCTTTTGGCCCGCAAGTGCCACAGTCAAAGCGCGTTTGCCCCGCGCCGTCAGGCTTTCCACCGCTTCTACCCCCACCTCAAGCACGGCAGCGATCTCGGGGTTAGATAGCCCCTCGATATGGCGCAGCACCACTGCCTGCCTTTGCCGGTCGGGCAAAGTGGCCAGCGCGGCTTGCAAGGCATCCACGCGTTCGCGGCGCATCAGTTCAGCTTCGGTATTGGCGCTTTCATCCACCGGTTCCGCGACATCTTCCAAAGCCTCGGCCCGGTGTCGATGGGCGCTTCGTTGCCGGTCCGTGCAAAGATTGACCGTCACGCGATACAGCCAGGTTGAAAGCTGCGCCTCGCCCGCCCGCCATTTCGGGGCAACCCGCCACATCCGCAACATGGCCTCTTGGGCGACGTCTTCCGCCTCGGCCCGGTCCGCCAAAAGCCGGGCGGCAAAGCCATAGATCCGCCCCAGATGGCGCCCGGTAAGAATGCGCGCCGCCTCTGCATCGCCATGGGCATAAAGCAGCAAAAGCGCGTCATCTGACAGCGACTGAAGGTCGGATGTGGCGGTGTCGCGGGGCATTGTCATCAACAACCGGTCTAGCGGGTCAGGGGGGCGGGTGCAAACCCGCCCCGATCAAGGGTGGCTCAGTTGTCGCCGTTCATCCAGTTCCAAAAGCCGCCACCATGTTTGCCACCGTGCTTGCCGTGACCTTCACCGTGGCCTTTACCTTCGCCCATCCGGGCGGCCATGCGGCCCTTGGCGGCCTCGGCTTCTTCTTTCGAAATGGCACCGTCAGCATTGGCATCAACCCGGTCGAACATCTTGTCGCCTGCGGGCATCGCTTCCATTTCGGCAGGGCTGATGAAGCCATCCTTGTCGGTATCGATCCGGGCGATCATCGCCTTGGCCCTTTCGGCCTTGCGCGCGGCGGTGGCCTTTTCATGCATCGCCAGCATCTCATCGGCCGAAAGCTTGCCGTCTTTATTGGCATCTGCCTCGGCAAAATGGGCGCCGCGGGCCTGCGCCAGTTCCTCTTTGGTCAGCTTGCCGTCTTTGTCCGCGTCAAGCGCATCGAAATTCATGAAGACGCCGCCCATAGGACCGCCCATAGGACCGGCCATCGGACCTTTGTCGGCGATTGCAGCGGTGGACAGGGTTGCGCCAAAAAGGGCAGCCATCATCACGGCGGAATGCTTGAATGTCAGGGTCATCGTTTAATGTCTCCGGTTCTTCACCGCCCGCACGTTGCAGGCCGTTCATATCCTTCAAACGGCGGGGCTTCCGCTTTCCGTCGCAGAAAATTGCGCGCGCCCTTCATGGGCTGGATTGGCCAAGACAAAGGCGGCAGGGTTGCGACAAAGCCGCCCGCCTGCAATTTGCCGCTTCATCTTTATGCAACAGCCCGCATATACCTTCTGGATATTCAGATGCGAGACGAAGATGACTCAGGCCGAAACATCCCACCCCGACAGCGAAGAGCGGCCGTTCTGGCCATCGGTTCGGCGGGGTTGGCGGGGACGCTGCCCAAGCTGTGGCCAGGGCCCGATGCTGCGCGGCTATCTCAAGGTGCGCGACACCTGCCCGGTGTGCAGCGAAGACTTCAGCCCGCAGCGCGCCGATGATGGCCCGGCCTATCTGACGATCTTGATCGTCGGCCATGTTCTGGCCCCGTTCATTCTGTTCGTCTATTCCACCTGGCGGCCCGAGCCTTGGACAATGGTCACGGTGTTTTCCATCGGGACGGTGGCGCTTTCGCTTTATCTTCTTCCCCGGATCAAGGGGGCCTTCGTTGCGTTGCAATGGGCCAAGCGGATGCATGGTTTCGGCGGACCAGAGGCGGAACTGGGCGCACCGGGCGATGTCTGAGCCCGGAGCCGAACAGATACGGCCCCCCGCCACCGTGATCTTGTGGCGCGATGGCGCGGCCGGGCGCGAGGTTCTGATGGGCCAGCGTGGGGCTGCGGCGGTGTTCATGCCGTCGAAATATGTCTTTCCCGGTGGGGCCGGCGATCAGGCCGACCGCAGCGGGGCCGATGTTGATCTAAGCGCCACGTGCCAGACACGACTGAGTTTGCATTGCCCGCCCGAGGCGCCAGACGCCACCACCCTGGCGCGCGCGGCCCTGCGCGAGTTGCATGAAGAAACCGGTCTGCGCCCTGCCCCAGGCTCTGCGATGCAGTTTGTCTTTCGCGCCATCACCCCGCCGGGGCGGACGCGGCGCTTTGATGCCAGGTTCTTTCTGGTGTCGGCCCAAGGGGTTATTGGCGACGCGGCAGAGTTTTCTGATGCCACGGACGAGCTGTCGCACCTGCACTGGATCGGCTTGGCCGAGGCGCGGGCGCTGGACCTGCCCTTCATCACCGAGGTGGTGCTGGCCGAAATAACCGCACTTCTTGCGGGCGCGACCCAGCCGGGCGTCCCCTTTTTCGACAACTCGGGCCCTGTGCCAACCTTCCGCCGGCTTTAGGCCGGATCGGCATCGTTGCGGTCAGAGGTGCGCACCGGCCAGACCGGATGCGCCACGGGATCTTTGGCCTTGAAAAGATAGCGGCGGAAAATCTCGCCGTACCCTGCGAAAACATAGGACTCATTCCGGCGGCGAAAATGGTCGCCCTTTGCGGCATAAAGGGCGGGCAGTTCGTACCACGGCAGGGTTGGATGGCAGTGGTGAACGACATGCAGGTTATTGTTCAAGAACAACAGCGCCAGCGGCCCGCGGTCTTCGATGATGACGGTGCGGGCGCGAAACGCCTCATGGGCACGATGTTCCAGATAGGTGCGGATCTTCAACAGACCATAGCCCAGATAGGCGGCCAGCGCCCAAGCCCAGACCGGCATATCGGTAAAGATCCACAGCCATGCCAGAACAATCGCAATCCCGGCCGCGTGCAACACCCAAGCCAGAATGACCCGACGATTGCCCGCCCGCATCTGGGCAATATCGGGCGCCGAGAAATACCAGGTGCCGATCGCCGGGCCAAGAACCATGCGGCCCAGAAGCGTGTTGTTGATCCGCAGCAATATTTGCCGCCAGCGGGGCGTTTGGGCCCAAACGGCCGGGTCAAGATAGTTTGATTCCGGGTCGTCATAGGGGTCGGTCAGGTTGGGGTCATAGTGATGGGCAAGGTGGGTGTCCTTGAACCGGATATAGGGCACGAACAGCGGCAGTGCCGGAAAGATCAGGGCTTCGTTCAGGATCTGATTGCGGAACGGATGGCCGTGCAGCACCTCGTGTTGCAGCGATGAATATTGCGCAATCGCCAGCGCCGTCAGCAAGAGCGCTGCGCCTGTAGAAAGGGGCCAGATCAGTGTGCCCGCGACGAAAAGCGCGTAAGACAGGGCCAGCATGGCAAGGGTGGGCCATTCAAGATCGCGGTGGGGTCTGGCGGCGGCGGTCATGCGGGGCACTCCTGACGATGACACAGACGTAGCACTTGCAATCCAGGACCGGAATCAGGAGGATGCGCAACACAAAGTCACCGATGTTTTGAAAAGTCACCAAATGATGGACAAACGAAAGCGCGCAGTGCTGTTCCGTGACCGCCTTGCCCAAGCGATGGCAAAGACCGGCCAAAGCCAAAGCGCGTTGGCCCGCAGGCTGGGGGTTGATCGGTCTACCCTGTCGGCGCTGCTTGCGCCCGGCACCCGGCTGCCCAACGCGCAATTGGTGGCCGAGGCGGCGGGGGCGCTTGGCGTGTCGTCAGACTGGCTGTTGGGCCTTGGCGATATAGAAGCCCCGGCCAGCACGGCGCTGGCCCAGGCGGTCAGCATGACCGATGCACCACGGGCGCTGTTTGACGAGGTGATCTTCGGTTGGCACAGCGAGGCGGCGGGGTACAAAATTCGCCATGTGCCCGCGACCCTGCCCGATATGCTGAAGACCCGTGCCGTGGTGGAATGGGAATATCGCGATGCCTTGGGCGGCGCAGCCGAGGCGGCAATCGCGGCCTTTGAGGCACAACTTCTGCATCTGCGCGGCGCAAGGTCGGATTATGAAATTGCCCTGCCCTTGCACGAACTTGCGTCCTTTGCGGCAGGCACCGGCTATTGGCAGGGGCTGGATCTGGCCGCGCGGGAAGGCCAGTTGGCGCGGCTGATCGCCCTGTCGGATGAGCTTTATCCAGGATTACGGTTGTATTTCTATGATGCCCACAAGGTGTTTTCGGCGCCGATCACGGTCTTTGGGCCGCATTTGGCGGTGATCTATCTTGGCCGCAGCTATGTCAGTTTTCGGGACCCCGTCCGCGTGGCGGCACTTTCGGCGCATTTCGACTGGCTGGTGCGCGAAGCGCCTTGCGGTGCGCGCGACGCGGGGGCGCATTTGCGCGCACTTCGCGCCGGGCTGGCCTAACCTTACATCGGGCGGAACTGCGTCAGATCGTAGCCGTTCCAGTCCAATATCTGCCGCGCGGCCGCCATGCGATCGGCCGAAATCGCCCCGCCCCGGTTCAGCACAAAACCAAAAGCACCAGAAGGCGTGCCGATCACCAGCGTGCGGTAATCGCCATCGGCCCAAAGCACCCACCATTCCTGCCCCGCAACCGCAAAACGGCCCGGCCCCACCGGTTTCAGCTTGCCCTTGCCCTTGATGTCGCGCCCGCCAAGGCACAACCGAAAGGCCGCCGCACCGCTGGAACTGATCTCAACCCCGCCGGGGCTGCAGCCTTCGGGACCAAAGCCGCCAACCTGACGCCAGCTTCCCGGCAGTTTCGATGTGTCCAGAACCGCAGATGAATAAATCTGGCCACCCTTCGGACGAAAGGCCCCCTGCGGGGCCTCTGGGGGGGTGGCCATACACCCGGCCAAGCCAAGCACAAGAACCGGCATCAATCGAGACATAGGCTGACCTCGCGTCCATCATCTTGCAGAATATCGTTGCATCCGAACATGGGGGTAAAGGGCGCGCAGGTGCCCGAGCGGGCAAGGCAAAACCCTTCGCATTGGCTTTGTTTCGTGCACAGCTTGCCGGCATCGCGGGTCATCTTGACGCAGGCCTTGGCCCCGCTTTTGCCCGCCGCAGCCCAGGTGCCGCCGGATTTCTGGCACCTTGCCGCCTCAGGAGAAAT
>JAIOXV010000058.1 GCA_021741465.1 Paracoccaceae bacterium | reverse complement strand
GTCGATGGACGTCGATGTCATGGTCTTCACCGGATCAGGCCCCACAGGCCGGCGGCTTTTGCAATATTCGGCCCAGTCGAACCTGAAGCGCTGCTATCTTGAACTTGGCGGCAAATCCCCCAACATCGTCTTTGCCGATGCCCCCGATCTGAACGCCGCCGCAAAGGCCGCCGCCAGCGCGATTTTCCGCAATGCCGGTCAGGTTTGCGTCGCAGGCAGCCGCCTTTTGGTCGAAGCTTCGGTGCATGATGATTTCGTCGCCGCCCTGTCCAAGGCGGCAAGCGCGATGAAACTGGGCAATCCGCTGGATCTGTCCACCCAGATTGGCGCTGTGAACTCCGAAGTGCAGCTGGCTGGAAACCTTGGCTTCGTTGAAGATGCCCGCCGCGATGGCGGCGAAATTGTGCTTGGTGGCAACCGCGCCATGACTGAAACCGGGGGGTATTACATGGAGCCCACCGTGGTTGCAGGCGTCAAACCCACCCATCGGCTTTTCCGCGAAGAGGTCTTTGGCCCGGTCCTTGCCGTGACCCCTTTCACCACCGAAGCAGAGGCCGCCATTCTTGCCAATGCCACCGATTTCGGGCTTGCCGCCGGGGTCTGGACATCGAACCTGTCGCGCGCCCACCGCATGGTCCGCGCCATTCGTTCGGGGGTTGTTCATGTCAACACCTATGGCGGTGCGGACAATACCGTGCCCCTGGGCGGGATGAAGCAATCGGGCAATGGCCACGACAAATCGCTTCACGCGCTGGACAAATACACCGAGTTGAAAACCGCCTGGATCCAGCTGTGACCCTGGCCTTTTGATCCGGCAAGACCACCTGACAAAGGAGCCGCCCATGGGCAAGCGCATTCTCGTCGTTGGAACCTATGATACCAAGGATGATGAGCTGAACTACATCGCCCAGGTTATCACAGGGCAGGGCGGTGTTGCACTGAGCATGGATGTTTCGGTGCTGGGCAATCCCACGCAGCCGACCGATTGGTCCAAGCATGATGTGGTGGCCGAGGCGGGCACCACGATTGAGGCCATTATCGCGGCCGAAGATGAAAACATCGCCATGCAGGCCATGGCGCGCGGGTCGGCCCGTCTGGCCGCGCGTCTGTACCACGAAGGCCGCTTTGATGGTGTGCTGGTTCTTGGCGGCTCGATGGGCACCGATCTTGCGCTCGATCTTTGTGCGGCCCTGCCCTTGGGGGTTCCGAAATACATCGTCTCCACCGTCAGCTTTTCTCCAATGATCCCGCCGGAACGGCTTGCCGCCGATACCCAGATGATCTTGTGGGCTGGCGGGCTTTATGGCCTGAATTCGGTGTGCAAAGCCGCGCTCAGTCAGGCCGCAGGGGCCGTTCTGGGGGCCGCGCGGGCGGTCGAGCCGCCAAAGCGCGACCGTCCGCTTATCGGCATGACCTCATTCGGCAAGACCGTTTTGCGCTATATGACCACGCTGAAACCTGCCCTTGAAGAGCGCGGCTTCGAAGTGGCGGTTTTCCATGCCACCGGCATGGGGGGGCGCGCCTTTGAAAGCCTTGCTGCAGAGGGCGCTTTTGCCGCTGTGATGGATTTCGCCCCGCAAGAGGTGGCGAACCATCTCTTCGGCTCGGCCATTTCGGCTGGGGCAGACCGGATGGAAAACGCCGGCGCCCAGGGCATTCCGCAGATCGTGTCGATTGGCTGTTATGACCTGATCGACTTTGTCGGATGGCATGCCCTGCCGGAAGCGTTCAAGGACACCCCGGCGCACGCCCACAATCGGCTGCTGACCTCGGTTGTGCAGACGCCCGACCAACGGCGTGCCGTGGCCCGCACGCTTTGCGCCAAGCTGGCCGCGGCCAAGGGCCCGGTGGTTTTTCTTCTGCCGACCCAAGGCGGCAATGAATGGGACCGCGCCGGCGGCCCCTTGGCCGATGCCGATGGTTTGGCCGCCTTTGTCGATGAGATGACCAGATCTTGCCCGCCAAATGTCACCCTGATGCCGCTGGATGCCCATATCAACGACCCGGCCTTCCACGACGCGGCGCTCAAGGTGTTTGACGGCTGGGTTTCCTCTGGCATCCTGCGTTAAAGGCCAGCGTCCCCCCCACAAACACGCCGCTTTGCAGGCAAAGGCTCAGGCCGGGATGCGGCTGGCAAGGTATTGGGCGAATTCGAAATTCGGGCGCTCCAGATGCGAAAGCGGCCCCGGTTCGGCCATATCGCTGAGCAGCCCGCGATAGACCTTTTCGGTGCAGCCCTTGTCTTCGGCATTCACCTCATCCAGCAGCGCCTTGACGCGGGCCAGATGGCTTTCGGCCTCGGGGTCGGCCAGCCAGTCGGCCGACATGCCCATGCCGAACAGCACATTCACATGGCCCGGCCCATCGGGCGACAGCGAAAGATACCAGAAATACCCCGGCGTCAGCGTGATAAGAAGCGAGGGGTAGATCGCCAGGAGCCAGGTCTTGCGCCGATCATCGCCTTGCAGCGTGGTGTTTGACGGATGGGCCAGCGCCAAAGGCACCGAATCGTTCTTCAAGATCCAATGATAGTTGAAGGCATCGGTACCCTCAGGGCAGACCATTTCTTCCAGCTTTGACGCCCCGCCAATCGTGCCGGCATGGCACATCGGCAGGTGATAGCTTTCCATGAAATTCTCGGCCAGAACCTTCCAGTTCGTGGCCCAGCGAAAGGTTTCGCGGTAGGTTTCACTATAGGTCGCCATGTCAAGATTGGGGATCAGGGCGCGCACGCCTTGCAGGGCAATCTCGGGGGCTGGAGCCTCGGCGTTCAGGGTTATCAGGATCCAGCCCTGCCAGATTTCGCAACGCACCTTCGGCAGCGCGACGCTGTCTTTGCAAAACGTCTCGTTCAGCGTCATCGCGGGTGCGCCGCGCAGCGTGCCGTCAAGGTTATAGGTCCAGGCATGATAGGGGCAGACGATGGCGCGGGTATTGCCGCGCCCTTCCAGCAGGGTTGACATGCGGTGGCGGCAGACATTGGACATGGCGCGCAGCGCGCCATCGCGGTCGCGCAGCACGATCACCGGCGCGCCTGCAAGGGTCAGCGTCAGATAGTCGCCGGGGTTTGGCAGGGTTTCCGCCCGCCCGGCGCAGACCCAATCCTTGGCGAAGACATGGGCCTGTTCCTGCGCCACAAACGCCGCGCTGGTATAGACCGATTTCGGCATGGCGCGCGCGCGCTCGAAGGGCACCGAGACATTCTGGTGCAGTTCCATCGACGGGGTCATGCGGTCATGGGCAGTCATATCGGGCGCTCCTGTGCCAGCGGATGGGCTGATAGATGATGGCACGGGAGAGATGATTGCACGGGCCAGCAAGGGAAATGAAGAACTTTCTAAATCAGGGCAAGGCAGAACCTGGCCAAGGCCGCCTCCTCCCTTGCCCAATGCGCGCATGGCAGAAGGAAACCTTGCGGCTTTGGGCGAACCTTGCGGCTTTGGGGCAGGGCGTTCGGCGTTCTCATCTTGCGCGGCTTGGGTTAGAAGGGGGCGATTGGCCCGCTTGTCACCCTGTCGAGGTTTACATGGATGTCGTTTCACAGCCCGCTGCACCCGGTCCGCGCAAACTGTCGCGCGCGGCGCGGCGCGTGCAGCTGATCGAGGCCACGATCGAAGTGCTGGCCGAACGCGGCTATGCCCGCGCCACGCTGTCGGACGTTGCCAAGACCGCTGGCCTTTCCCATGGCTTGGTGAATTTTCACTTTCAAAGCAAAGAGTTGCTTTTGGCCGAAACCTTGGCCTATCTGTCAGACGAATACCGCGAAAGCTGGACGCAGGCGCTGGCCGATGCCGGGACCGATCCGGCGCGGCAGTTGGATGCGCTGTTGCGGGCCGATTTTTCGCCCCAGCTTTTCACCCCGTCCCGGCTGGCCGCCTGGGTTGCCTTTTGGGGTGAGGCGCAAAGCCGTCCGCTCTATCAGGAAAAATGCGGCGCCAAGGATGATGATTATGCCGAGCGCAAGCAGGCGATCTGCGCGGCCCTGATCGCTTCGGGCGGCTATTGCGGCGATGCGGCGCGCATTTCACGGGCGCTGCGCTTGGTCACCGAAGGGGTGTGGATGGACCTTGTCATCATGGAACACCCCTATAGCCGCGAAGAAGGGCTGGCCACCGTGCATTGCGCCGCCGCGGCCTTCTTTCCGCGCCATTTCAACGAACACGGGCTTCTGGCCTGATCCGGGGCGGCGTCAGCGCTGCCAATAGCTGTTGGTCCCGCTGGGTGGCAAGATCAGTATCGCGCGGAAATCATTGACATTTGTCAAGGTCGGCCCGGTGATGACCTGATCGTTCAGCGCGGCAAAGAAGCTGTGGGCATCGTTGCTGTTCAACGCGTCGGTGGCCTCAATCTGGCTGCGGGTCAGCGTGTCGGGTGTTACCACCGCCCCGGCCACCTCGGCCGCGCCATCAACCCCATCGGTGTCGCAGGCCAGCGCGAAAATCCGCTCATAACCCATCAACCCCTGCGCCAGCGCCAAAGCGTATTCGGCATTCGGCCCGCCAATGCCATCGCCGCGCCGCGTCACGGTCAATTCGCCTCCGGACAGCAGCAAAATCGGCTTGGCCTCGCGCCCCAAAGTGGCGGCAATCGCCCGAGCGCCGGCGGCATGCAGGGCCGCCACCGTGCGGGCCTCGCCCTCGATGGCATCGCCAAGCACATGCACGCTGCAGCCCGCCGCCTCGGCCATGGCTTTTGCCGCGTGCAAAGATTGGGCGGGGGCCGCGATCACCCGGTTTTCAACGCGGCTCAGCCGCGCATCGGCGGGGCTGACGACGGAACTTGCCCCCAGCGCCTTCGGGGCAGTCAGCCCCCAACGCGCCAGAATTGCCGCGGCATCGGCGGGCGATGAACTTTCGCCCACCGTCGGGCCAGAGCCGATGACGGCCGGGTCATCCCCCGGCACATCCGAGATCATCAGACACAGCATCCGCGCCGGATATGCCGCCGCGGCAAGCTGGCCGCCCTTCACCGCTGACAGGTGTTTGCGCACGATGTTCATGTCGGAAATCGGCGCACCCGAGGCAAGAAGTGCGGCATTCACCGCCTGTTTTTCGGCCAGATCCAAACCCTGCGGCGCACAGAGCAGCGCTGATGTCCCGCCCGAAACAAGCGCCAAAACGAAGTCTTCCGGCCCCAAGCCCCCAAGCAGCCGCAGCATCCGCTCTGTGGCACGCAGCCCCGCCTCGTCCGGCACCGGGTGCGCGGCCTCGACCAGTTCTATCCCCCGCAGCGGGCGGCCATAACCATAACGCGTGATGACCAGCCCCTCGCACGGGCCCCAGACCGCTTCGACCGCCTCGGCCATGCGGGCGCTTGCCTTGCCCGCGCCTATCACCACAACCCGGCCGGACGGGCGCGCGGGAAGGTGATCGGCGAGCATGGCCATCGGGTCGGCAACCGAAACGGCCCGGGCAAAAAGGGCGCGCAAGAACGGCAGGGGGGTAAGGATCGGATCGGTCATGACAGCTGCGCCACTAGGGGATGCGCGCAGTCCTATCGCCAGATCCGGCCCTGCACAACGCCGCGCTGGACCTAAAGCTGAAAATGCTCTGGCCCTAAGGCAAATCTGCGCGATGGCGGATGATGCTTTATCCAGCCGCGCCACGCGGCTTATCGCCTATGAGGGAACGCCATGGAAGGCTATGCATCCGCAAATGACATCTCGGCTGTGGTCGAGGCTGACAAGAAGCACGTCTGGCACCACCTGATCCAGCACAAGATGTTTGAAACCGTCGATCCTCGTGTGATCGTCGAAGGCAAGGGCCTGCGCGTCTGGGATGCCAAGGGCAAGGAATATATCGATGCCGTCTCGGGCGCCGTATGGACGGTGAACGTCGGCTACGGGCGCGAAAGCATTGCAAATGCAGTGCGCGACCAGCTGGTGAAGATGAACTACTTTGCCGGCGTTGGCGGGTCGATCCCCGGCGCGCTTTTTGCTGAAAAGCTGATCTCGAAGATGCCGGGCATGTCGCGCGTCTATTATTCGAACTCGGGCTCCGAGGCGAATGAAAAGGTCTACAAGATGGTGCGTCAGCTGTCGCACAACGTGCATGGCGGCAAGAAGTGGAAGATCCTGTATCGCGAACGCGATTATCACGGCACCACCATCGGCGCGCTGGCGACCTCGGGTCAGGCCGAGCGGGCCGCGCAATACGGGCCTTACCCGGACGGCTTCGTAATGGTGCCGCACTGCCTTGAATATCGCAAGCAGTGGGATGTCGAGAATTACGGCGAACGCGCGGCGGATGCCATTGAAGAGGTGATCCTGCGCGAAGGGGCCGACACCATCGGCGCTTTGGTTCTGGAACCCGTAACTGCGGGCGGTGGCGTCATTGTTCCGCCCAAGGGCTATTGGGAACGTGTTCAGGAAATCTGCAAGAAATACAACATCTTGCTGCACATTGATGAAGTAGTTTGCGGCGTGGGCCGGACCGGCGTCTGGTTTGGCTATCAGAACTACGGCATCAAGCCCGACTTCGTGACCATGGCCAAGGGCGTTGCCTCGGGTTATGCGGCGATATCGTGCACGGTGACCACCGAGGCGGTCTTTGACATGTTCAAAGCCAATTCGGCCGATCCGATGAGCTATTTCCGTGACATCTCGACTTTTGGCGGCTGTACGTCAGGCCCGGCGGCGGCGCTGGAAAACATGCGCATCATCGAGGATGAAAACCTTCTGGACAACACGCTGCGCATGGGCAAGCGCACGGTGGATAACCTGACTGCGCTGATGGAGAAGCATGCGGTGATCGGCGATGTGCGCGGCGCAGGCCTGTTCTGCGGTGCCGAACTGGTGGCCGATCGCAAGACCAAAGAGCCGATGGACGAAAAGAAGGTTGCCGCCGTTGTGGCCGATTGCAACGCCCAGGGCGTTATCATTGGCATGACCAACCGCAGCTTGCCGGGCCTGAACAACACGCTGTGCCTGTCGCCCGCCCTGATCGCCACGCCCGATGACATCGATGCCATCACCGATGCCATCGACCGGGCTCTGACCAAGGTTTTTGGCTGATCCAGGCCTGATCTGAAGTCGCCCGCGCCCCAAAAAGATCCGGGGCGCGGGTTTCTTTTTGTCCGGGGCAGCCCCGCGCGCGCCGATCTTTTGGCAAAACCCCGTCTTTTGGCAAAACCGCGGCGCGGGTATTGCCTTTCGTCTTGCGCAACATTGCAGCGGCGTCGCTTGACACGGGCGGTACGATCGGCATGGATAGGTCCAGCCGCATCGGCGATTTGAGGCCAGAATGTCCATCCCGCCCGAAGCCTTTGTGCTGCCGCCAGCGACGCGGGGGTCCTTGCAGCAACGCATCCGCCAGATGGTCACCGAAGGGGTGCTTGCCGGGCGCTTTCGGGCCGGTCAGAAAATGCCTTCGTCTCGTGGCTTGGCTCAGCATCTTGGCATCAGCCGCATCACCGTGACGCTGGCCTATGCCGAACTTGTCAGTGCCGATTATCTGACGGCGCGGGGGCGGTCGGGCTATTACGTGTCAGACTCCGCCCCGCGCGCCCCCGAACTGCCCCTGCGTGCCCCGCGGGTTGAAGGGGCAGAGTTTCAGCGCCTGATTGCTGGCCGATTTCAAGGGCTTGCCCAGATTGACCGGCCGGCAGATTGGGAAAGCTATCCGCATAACTTCATCTATGGGCAGGCTGATCCCAGCCTGTTTGACCATCAGAACTGGCGGCTTTGCGCGGTGCGGGCGCTTGGCCGCAAGGATTTCGCGGCCCTGACGCAGGACTATTACGACCGCGACGATCCGTTGCTGATCGAACATGTGTTGCGCACCATTCTTCCGCGCCGCGGCATCGCTGCGGGCGAAGACGAGGTTTTGTTGACCCTTGGCGCGCAGAACGGGCTTTGGATTGCGGCGCAGGTCTTGTTGGGGCCGGGGCGGCGCGGTGTGGTGGAAAACCCCGGCTATTCGGGCCTGCGCGGCATTCTGGCGGCCTCGGGGACCGAAGCCGTCAGTGTTGATATCGATGCCGATGGCCTGCCGCCGGATGCCATTCCCAAAGGGGTGGATGTGGTTTTCACCACGGCAAGCCATCAATGCCCGACCAATGCCACCATGCCGCTGGAACGCCGCCTTGCGCTGCTCGAGGCGGCGGGGCGCGAAGGGTTTGTGCTGGTGGAGGACGACTATGAATTCGAGATGTCGTTTCTGAAACCGGTTTCGCCCGCGCTCAAGTCCTTGGACAGTGAAGGGCGCGTGGTTTACGCAGGCTCTTTTTCGAAATCGGTGTTTCCGGGCATGCGCTTGGGCTATCTGGTCGGGCCCCCCAGCTTCATCCGTGCTGCGCGGGCGCTGCGGCTGATGATGTTGCGCCACCCGCCGGGCCATATCCAGCGCACCATGGCCTATTTCCTGTCACTTGGCCATTATGACAGCCTTATCAATCGGATGCGCAATGCCTATCGGCGGCGGCGGCAGGTCATGGAAGAGGCAATACTTGCCCAAGGGCTGACGGTTGCAGGGCAGGGCGGTTTTGGCGGGTCCAGCTTCTGGATGAAGGCCCCTGATGGGGTGGACACCGAGGTTCTGGCCGAAAGGTTGCGCGCCGATGGGGTGTTGCTGGAACCTGGTCGGGCGTTCTTTGATCCTGCACGCATGGTGCGCAACCATTACCGGCTTGCCTATTCCTCCAGCACGCCGGTTCGCATTCCGGACGGAATCGCCAAGATTGCCAATGGCATTTCCAGAGGTCTTGGGTAAGCTATTGTAATATATAAGGTAAACTTTGTTTTGCTTGCTGCGGTGCAGCGGGTTTTTCTGGTATTATCGGGCCTAACTGACTGGCCCTAAGGCGGCTCGGCTGTCGGCGTTACAGATGTGCCAACAGATACCCGCAGGCCCTGCGGACCAGAAGATGACAGGAGTTCTCCAATGAAGATGACCACCGAAGAAGCCTTTGTGAAGGTGTTGCAGATGCATGGGATCGAGCATGCCTTCGGCATCATCGGTTCCGCCTTCATGCCAATTTCCGACCTGTTTCCCAAGGCCGGGATCGCCTTTTGGGATTGCGCCCACGAAGGGTCTGGCGGGATGATGGCCGATGGCTACACCCGTGTGACGGGCAAGATGTCGATGATGATCGCGCAAAACGGCCCCGGCATCACCAACTTTGTGACAGCCGTGAAAACCGCTTATTGGAACCACACACCCTTGTTGCTGGTCACGCCGCAGGCGGCCAACAAGACCATCGGGCAGGGCGGTTTTCAAGAAGTCGAGCAGATGGCCCTTTTCGCGGACATGGTCTGCTATCAAGAAGAAGTGCGCGACCCCACCCGTGTGGCCGAAGTTCTCAACCGCGTGATCTTGCAGGCCCGGCGCCAATCTGCCCCGGCGCAGATCAACTTCCCGCGCGATTTCTTCACGCAAGTCATTGATATTGAACTGCCCGCCGTTGTGGAATTCGAACGCCCCTCGGGCGGGGACGAGGCGATGGCGCAGGCTGCGGCCCTTTTGTCCTCGGCCAAGTTTCCGGTCATTCTGAACGGCGCGGGCGTGGTTCTTGCCGGCGCAATCCCGGCAAGCATGGCGCTGGCAGAACGTCTGGATGCACCTGTCTGCGTTGGCTATCAGCACAATGACGCTTTCCCCGGGTCGCATCCGCTGTTTGCCGGCCCCTTGGGTTATAATGGTTCCAAAGCCGGGATGGAGTTGATCCAGAAGGCCGATGTCGTTCTGGCGCTTGGCACCCGTTTGAACCCGTTCTCAACCCTGCCGGGCTATGGGCTGGACTATTGGCCAAAAGAGGCGAAGATCATTCAGGTTGACCTGAACCCCAACCGTATCGGCCTGACCAAGAAGGTTGCCGTCGGCATCGTCGGTGACGCGAAAAAGGTGGCGGAAGGCATTCTTGCACGTTTGACCAAAACCGCAGGAGACGCTGGAAGAGCGGATCGCAAGGCGATGATTTCGCAAAAGAAATCGGCCTGGGCGCAGGCGCCTTCCGGCATGGACCACGAAGACGACGA
This sequence comes from Paracoccaceae bacterium, assembly GCA_021741465.1. GTDB lineage: Bacteria > Pseudomonadota > Alphaproteobacteria > Rhodobacterales > Rhodobacteraceae > Tabrizicola_A. The sequence continues at coordinate 7,086 of JAIOXV010000058.1, read as the reverse complement.
TCCCGGCACCAGCTGGAACGAACGCGCCCGTACCGCCAAGCCGGACTGGATGAGCCCGCGCATGGCCTGGCGCGCAATCACCGCGGCCCTGCCAAAGGACGTCATTACCTCCTCCGACATTGGCAACAACTGCGCGATCGGCAACGCCTATCCGACGTTTGAAACCGGCCGCAAATACCTTGCCCCGGGTCTTTTTGGCCCCTGCGGCTATGGCCTGCCGTCGATCGTCGGCGCCAAGATCGGCTGCCCGGACACGCCGGTTGTGGGTTTTGCCGGTGACGGCGCCTTTGGCATCGCGGTGACCGAACTTACCGCCATCGGCCGCGAAGAATGGCCTGCCATCACCATGGTGGTTTTCCGCAACTATCAATGGGGTGCCGAAAAGCGCAATTCGACGCTGTGGTATGACGACAACTTCGTCGGCACAGAACTGGACAACAATGTAACTTATGCCGGTATTGCAAAGGCTTGCGGGTTGCAGGGCGTTCAGGCGCGCACGATGGACGAACTGACCGAAGCGCTGCGCAAAGCCATCGACGACCAGATGAACCACGGCAAGACAACCCTGATCGAGGCACTTATCAATCAGGAACTCGGCGAGCCCTTCCGCCGCGATGCCATGAAAAAACCGGTCGAGGTTGCGGGGATTTCCAAGTCTGACATGCGGCCGCAAAGGGCATGAACCTGCCCTTTGACATTGGGCTTTGGGGCGCGGTCTGGATGGGCTTTGCCATCCTGATCGCGTCTTTCGTGCGGGGATATTCCGGCTTTGGCTATTCGGCCATGGTGATCGCCGCCTCAAGCCTTGTCACAAGCCCCTTGCACTTCGTCGCTGTGGTGGTGATCGCCGAGGCGGCGATGACAGCGCAGGCTTGGGGGGGCGTTGGCCCCGAGGTCGACTGGAAACGCATCAAATGGTTGCTTTTGGGGGCGGTTATCGGCCTGCCTTTGGGGCTTTGGGCGCTGACGGCGATTTCGGAAGATGCGGCACGGGCGGTGATTTCCGGCTATGTTCTTGTGATGTGCCTTGTCTTGTTCGCGGGCTGGCGGCTGACGACCGAGGTCGGCCCCAGGGGCACATTTGGCGCGGGTCTTGTTTCAGGTCTGGCCAATGCACCTGGCATGGGGGGGCTGCCGGTTGCGGCCTTTTTCGCCGCCCAACCGATGAGTGCGTCGGTGTTTCGCGCCACCTTGGTCGCCTATTTCCCGGTGCTGGATATCTATTCCGCGCCGCTTTACTTTTATCACGGCCTGGTCAGCTGGGACACGCTTTGGGCCAGCCTTCTGGTGCTGCCGCTGACCTTTGTCGGCAATTGGCTGGGCGGCCGGCACTTCTTCAACACAGACCCGCAGGATTTTCGCCGCTTTGCCATTCTTCTTTTGGCCGGGCTTGCGATCATGGGTCTTTTGAAGGCGGTTTTGTAAATGCTTTTGGTGGTTAATGCCGGATCGTCTTCGTTGAAGCTTGCGGTGTTTGACCACGCCTTGGCGCAGGTCGCGCAGGCCCGCACCGAACGTATCGGGGCTGGGGGGGCGGCAGACCATCGGGCCGCCTTGCAAATCGGCTTGGCAGAGATGGGCATTCAACCCGGTGATCTGCGGGCCGCCGCCCATCGCGTGGTGCATGGCGGGGCGGAGTTGACCGCCCCCTGCCGGGTGACCCCGGCGGTTGTGGCGCAGATTGATGCTTGCGCGGCCCTTGCGCCTTTGCACAACCCCGCCAACCTGACCGGCATTCGCGCCCTTGCTGCACTGGCGCCCGAACTGCCGCAATATGCCAGTTTTGACACCGCCTTTCACGCCACCAATCCGGCGGTCGCGACAACCTATGCCCTGCCTTCGGCCGAGCGCGCCGCGGGGTTGCGCCGCTATGGCTTTCATGGGCTGTCCTATGCCGCCATCTTGCGCTGCGTGCGCGCGTTTCACGGAACCACGCCCGACCGGCTGTTGGTTTTTCACCTGGGAAATGGTGCCTCTGCCTGTGCCCTGCGCGGTGGCCAATCCGTGGCCACGACCATGGGCTATTCTCCCCTGGATGGGCTGACCATGGGCACGCGGGCGGGCGGGCTGGATCCGGCGGTGGTGCTGGACCTTGCGCGCCGCCACGGAGTTGATGCCGCAGGCCACCTCTTGAACCGCGAAAGTGGCCTTCTTGGCCTTGGCGGGCTGGCCGATGTGCGGGCCTTGCGCGGGGCAGGCACGGCTGAAGCCGCCTTTGCGCTGGACCATTTCGCCTATTGGGCCATCCGTCATGCGGGCAGTCTGATCGCGGCTATGGGCGGGGTGGACGCGGTTGTGTTCACCGGCGGCATTGGCGAAAATGATGCCGAGATGCGTGCGGAAATCCTTTCGGGCTTGGCGTGGGCCGGGGTGTCGTTTGACCCGGATGCCAACCGTAGGCATGAATTATGTCTGCACAAAAGCGGCGATTGTGTTGCCATTTGGCGTGTCATTGCCGATGAAGAACGTCAAATTGCGATCGAAGCGATGCAGATCATCGCAAGCGAGGGACCATGACCCAGCCCAAGATCAACCTGTCGCCCCCGGTTTCGGACGAAATCCGCCAAACCACCTGCTATATGTGCGCCTGCCGCTGCGGCATCAATGTGCATATGACCGATGGCCGCGTCAGCTATATCGAAGGCAACCGCGACCACCCGATCAACAAAGGCGTGCTTTGTGCCAAGGGCGCATCCGGCATCATGCAAGTGACCGCGCCAAGCCGTCTGCGCGCGCCGCTCAGGCGGGTTGGCCCGCGCGGATCAGGAGCGTTCGAGGAAATCAGCTGGGACGAGGCCCTTGCCCTTGCCGTCAGCTGGATGAAACCATTGCGCGATACTGCGCCGGAAAAGCTGGCCTTTTTCACCGGCCGCGACCAAAGCCAAAGCCTGACCGGCTGGTGGGCGCAGATGTTCGGCACGCCGAATTATGCCGCCCATGGCGGGTTTTGTTCGGTCAATATGGCGGCGGGCGGCATCTATACCATCGGCGGCGCCTTTTGGGAGTTTGGCCAACCCGATTGGGACCGCACCAAGCTTTTCGTGCTGTTCGGCGTGGCCGAAGACCATGATTCAAACCCCATCAAGATTGGCCTTGGCAAGCTGAAGGCCCGCGGCGGGCGGATGATCGGGGTGAACCCGATCAGGTCGGGCTATAACGCGGTGGCGGACGATTGGTTCGGCATCACGCCCGGTACCGATGGGCTGTTGATCCTCAGCCTGATCCATTGCCTGCTTGAGGCCGGAAAGGTGGATCTGACCTATCTGTCGCAATTCACCAACGCGCCGATGCTGGTGATCGAAGAGGGCCCTGAAAAGGGCATGATCCTGAAGAACGCCGATGGCCAACCGCTTGTCATCGATCGTAAAACCGGCCAGCCCGCCCCTTGGGACGGCACGGGGGTAACCCCTGATCTCGGGGCGGTCTGGCAAGGCCAGCGCACGGTGTTTCAGCATCTGGCCGAACGCTATCTTGCGCCCGATTACGCGCCAGAAGCCGTGGCCGACCGCTGTGGCATCCCTGCCGCGCGCATTCGCAGTCTGGCGGCCGAACTCGCGCGCGTGGCCTTTGACGAAGCGATTGAACTGCCCCAAGCCTGGACCGATTTCCGCGGCAACGCTCATGCCAGCATGACGGGGCGGCCGGTGTCCTTCCATGCCATGCGGGGGATTTCGGCCCATTCCAACGGCTTTCAGACCGCGCGCGCGCTGCATCTGTTGCAGATCGTGCTTGGAACCGTTGAAGTGCCCGGCGGCTATCGTCTGAAGGCGCCCTATCCAAAGCCGGTCGAGGCGCATCCAACACCCCATGCCGTGGCAACCCCCGGCAAGCCCCTTGGCGGCCCGCATCTGGGCTATGTCCGCAGCCCCGAACATCTGGCGATTGATGCCGACGGCACCCCTTTGCGCATCGACAAGGCGTTTTCATGGGAGAACCCGCTGTCGGCCCATGGGCTGATGCATATGCTGATCCCCAACGCCCATGCCGGGGACCCTTACCACATCGATACGCTGTTTCTGTATATGGCCAATATGGCGTGGAACTCGTCCATGAACACCGCCCGTGTCATGGAAATGCTGACCGACAAAGGCCCTGATGGCGACTATGTCATTCCGCGCATCATCTATTCGGATGCCTATGCTTCGGAAATGGTGGCCTATGCCGATCTGATCTTGCCCGACACCACCTATCTGGAACGCCACGATTGCATCAGCCTGCTGGACCGCCCCATCAGTGAGCCCGATGCCGCAGGCGACAGCATTCGCTGGCCTGTGGTCGAACCCGACCGCGATGTGCGGGGCTTTCAGTCTGTGCTGCTGGATCTTGGGGCAAGGTTGGGCTTGCCCGGCATGGTGGCCGAAGATGGCGGGCCGAAATACGCCGATTACGCTGACTACATCGTCAACCACCAGCGCCGTCCGGGTGTTGGCCCCCTTATGGGCTGGCGCGGCGCGGGCGATGACGAAGGGCGCGGCGTGCCCAACCCCGCACAATTGCAGCGCTATATCGAAAACGGCGGCTTTTATCAGGCGCATGTGCCGCAAGAGGCATCATTCTACAAACCCTGGAACGCGGCCTATCAGGATTGGGCGGTGAAGATCGGGCTCTATGATGCGCCCCAGCCCTATGTCTTTTCCATCTGGTCCGAGCCGCTGCGGCGGTTTCAGGCCGCGGCCGAGGGGATTGGCCCCTTGCAGCCACCGGACCATTTGCGCGCGCGTCTGCGTCAGGCGATGGACCCGCTGCCCTCGTGGTATCCCCCCTTTGGTGAAGCGGCGGGCGCGGCATTTCCCCTGCATGCGCTGACCCAGCGGCCGATGGACATGTATCACTCCTGGGGCAGCCAGAACGCCTGGCTGCGGCAGATCCGCGGCCGCAACGCCCTTTATGTGCCAACAAAGGTCTGGGACGAACACGGGTTCTGCGCAGGCGACTATGCCCGTCTCAGCAGTCCAAACGGTGAAATCGTGGTGCCGGTCGCCCATATGGCCGCGCTGAATGAAAACACCGTCTGGACATGGAACGCCATCGGCAAGCGCAAGGCCGCCTGGGCGCTGGATGAGGCGGCAAGCGAGGCGACCGAGGGCTTCTTGCTGAACCACCTGATTTCGGAATGTCTGGCGGGCGAGCGGCGGATCACCAACTCTGACCCGGTCACAGGGCAGGCGGCGTGGTTCGATCTGAAGGTGCGCATTGAACGGGTGGGGCCAAAGGAACAGTCCGAACCGGCCTTCGCGCCGATTTCGCGGGTGGTTCCCAAAGGAGAGCGGCGGCCATGACCTGTCTTCCAGCAAGAACGGACAAGAAACTGGGTCTGGCGATTGACCTTGATACCTGTGTGGGCTGCAATGCCTGCGTTACCGCCTGCAAGGGGTGGAACGACCAAGGCTATGGCGCGCCCCTGTCTGACCAAGACCCTTACGGCGCTGATCCTTCCGGGGTGTTTTTGAACCGGGTGCACAGCTATCAGGTCCAAGCCCCTGATCTTGCAGCAATTACCGTCAATCTGCCGCGGTCCTGCCTGCATTGCGAAGACGCGCCTTGCGTGACGGTCTGTCCGACCGGGGCCAGCTATAAGCGGGTCGAAGATGGCATTGTTTTGGTCAATGAAGACGCCTGCATCGGCTGCGGGCTCTGCGCCTGGGCCTGCCCTTATGGCGCGCGGGAACTGGATGCGGCGGCGGGCGTGATGAAGAAATGCACGCTGTGCGTTGACCGGATCTACAACGAAAACCTTCCCGAGGAAGACCGCCAGCCCGCCTGTGTGCGCAGCTGCCCCACCGGCGCGCGCCATTTTGGCGATTTTGCCGACCCCGACAGCACCGTCAGCCGGCTCAGCGCCGCGCGCGGAGCGGTTCCGCTTTTCCCCGAAATGGGCACCAAACCCGTGAACCGATATCTGCCGCCGCGCAAAAAAGATGCGCTTGATGCCAGCCCGCTGGCCCCGCTTCTTGACATCAAGACAAGCGGCTTTGCCGGGTGGCTTGACCGCTTGCTGGAGAAATTCTGATGCATCCAGCCCCTTCCGTCATTCTGTTTACGGTGCTTTCTGGCCTTGGCTTTGGCATGTTGGCGGCGCTTGGCGTCATTGTACATCCGTACGGATGGACGGCTTTCGTGCTGTGGGGTCTTGGCTATGGCTTTGCTGTTGCTGGGCTTTTGGCGTCGACCTTCCATCTTGGCCACCCTGAACGTGCCTGGCGCGCGCTCAGCCAATGGCGGACAAGCTGGCTTAGCCGCGAAGGGATTGCGGCAATCGCAACGCTTGTGCTTTTGGCGCCAATGGCGCTGTCAGATTGGCTGGGGCTGGGCTTTGGCCGCGGTCTGGGCCTGATCGGGGCGATCCTGGCGCTGGCGACCATTGCCACCACCTCGATGATCTATGCCCAGCTGAAAACCGTTCCGCGGTGGAACCATTGGACGGTGCCGGTGCAGTTTTTCGCCTTTGCCCTGACCGGCGGGGCCATGATGACCGGGCAGCGCGGACTGGCGCTTGGGCTTTTGGCGGTTTTGGCCTGTGCGTTGCTGGCGCATTGGCGCTTTGGCGACGGGCGCTTTGCGGCGGTCGGGGCCACCATGGGGTCTGCCACCGGGCTTGGCCATCTGGGCCGGGTATCGGTCTTTGATCCGGCCCATACCGCGGGCAGCTATGTGATGCGCGAGATGATTTTCGTGGTGGGGCGCAAACATGCAGCCCGGCTGCGGGTGCTGGCGCTTGGACTGGCATGCCTGCTTCCGGCGGTGATCTTGGGGCTTTCGGGCAGCGTTCTGGCCTGCGGGGTGGCGGTGGTGGTCCATCTTTTGGGGGCCTTGGCGGCACGCTGGCTGTTTTTTGCCGAAGCCGAACATGTGGTTGGCCTTTACTACGGCCAGCGCCAATAAACGCCCATAACGCCCCCCATAACGCCCCCCGTCACGCCCCCCGTCACGCCGCGCTTAATAGGTCAGCAACAGCCGGTCCGAGACCTCTTCCCTTCCCATGGTCTGGCCACCCATCTGAAAACGCCGCAGCATCGAACGGCCGGTGCTTATCATGATTTTGCGGGCAAAAAGCCCTTCTGGCAGGGTGATGTCATAAAGCGCGCT
>JAIOXV010000057.1 GCA_021741465.1 Paracoccaceae bacterium | reverse complement strand
GGAAATGGGGCTTTTCGTGCAGGATATCTATGTCAGCCCGCAGGGCAGGGGCTTGGGCCTTGGCCGCAAGCTTTTGGCCGCGGCCATGGCCCACGCCGATTGGGCCCCGCAATTTCTGACGCTGATCGTGGCCCATCAAAACAACAGCGCACGGGCGTTCTATGACGCCCTTGGCCTGACGCCGCGCGATCAGGCTGACCAATTGATCCTTGAAGGAGCGGGCCTGAGCGCCCTGATAACCCGATGATTACCGTCTTTGATGCAGCGCAAAAGGCGCATGACCCGCAGTTCTTCCTGTCTTCGGGCGCTGCCCAGCCTTGCCCCGAAAAACCCGCCCGCGTTGATGCGCTTTTGGCAGCGGTACACCGCTTGGGGGGGGCAGTGGTTCAGGCCCCCGATGCCGGGCTTGACCCGATCATCCGCATCCATCCGCAGCGCTATGTGACTTTTCTTCAAACCATCCATGCGCGCTGGACCCGTATTCCTGGCGCCAGCAGCGAAGTGATCCCGAATATCCATCCGGCCAATCGGACAGACGGTTATCCGCTGTCGGCGGTGGGGCAGGCGGGGTTTCACCAGACCGATACATCTTGCCCGATCAGTGCCCAGACCTGGGCTGCGGCCTATGCCAGCGCGCAAACAGCGATCCATGGTGCCGATCTGGTCTTGGGCGGCGAAGGCGCTGTCTATGCCCTCAGCCGTCCGCCCGGCCATCACGCATTCGCCGAACTTGCGGGTGGGTTTTGCTATCTGAACAACTCGGCCATTGCCGCGCAGCGCCTGACGGATGCAGGGCGCAAAGTGGCGATTCTGGATGTCGATCTGCACCACGGCAATGGCACCCAAGGCATTTTCTATGACCGGCCCGATGTGTTGACTGTGTCAATCCATGCCCATCCTGAACGCTATTATCCGTTCTTCTGGGGCTATCCCGAGGAACGCGGCGCCGGTGCGGGTGAGGGCGCGAACCTGAACCTTTGCCTGGAGCGTGGCACAGCCGACAAAGGCTTCCTTGCGGCCCTTGACGCCGGGATGGACGCTGTCCGCCTTTGGGGGGCCGATACGCTGGTGCTGGCCTTGGGGCTGGATGCCTTTGAAGGCGATCCCTTTGCCGGCCTTGCCGTTACGACGCAGGGCTTTGGCCAGATCGGGCGGGCGGTGGCTGCGATGGGTCTGCCGACGGTGATCGTGCAAGAGGGTGGCTATCTTTGCCCCGAATTGGGTGACAACCTTGAGGCGGGGCTGTCGGGGTTCATCCGATAACGCGCGCCAGCACGTCCATCCAGTTGCCCCAGCAAATCCGCCGGATCAGCGCATCGCCATAGCCTGCGGCCTGCATGGCCTGCACCAGTTTGGGCAGGCCTGCCGCGTCGTGCAGGAAGGCCGGGATCATCGTGCCGTCAAAGTCCGATCCAAGAGCAACGCCGCCTTCGCCAAGCCTTGACAGCAGATGGTCGAGATGGCGTATCAGCACCTCTGGCGCGGTGTCGGGGTTCTTCACCCCGTCTGCCCGCACAAAGGCGCAGCCAAAGTTAAGCCCCACCAGACCGCCGCGTTCGGCCATGGCATCAAGCTGGCGGTCCGTCAGGTTGCGGGTGGCGGGTGTTACGGCATGGGCCGCGGAATGGGTGGCCACCAGCGGGCGCTGGCTGATGGCAGCGACGTCCCAAAACCCGGCCTCGTTCAAATGCGACAGGTCCAGCAAAATGCCCAGTCGATCGCATTCGCGCACCAGATTGCGGCCGGCTTCGGTCAGGCCGGGCCCGGTATCAGGGCTGGCGGGAAAATTGAACGGCACGCCATGCCCAAACCCGTTCGGGCGGCTCCATACCGGACCAAGCGAGCGCAGGCCTGCGGCATAAAGCAAATGCAAAAGATCCATGTCCGGGCCGATTGCCTCGGCCCCTTCCAGATGCAGAACCGCGGCAATGGCGCCATCGGCGCGGGCGGCTTCAATTTCGCCCACGTTGCGGCATGCGCGCAGCGCATCGGGCCAAGACCGGGTCAGCCGGGCAAAGATCGCAGCCTGAGCCAGCGTATCTGCAAGCGCGCGGCTTTGGCTGATTTCGGGAAACATGCGCAAACTGGCCATGGGGTCGACGCGGGTCGCAGGATCATTCGTTGGCCAAATCGCGAAAAGCCCACCGGCAAATCCACCCGTCCGGCATTTGGCCAGGGTTATGTCGCCATCGCGTCCGGCAAAGAACCCCGATGACGGGGTTTCGCCTTCCGCCTGCAAACAGGACAAAAGGTCATTGTGGCCATCGAAAATTGGGAAACTCGACATCTTGCCCGCCTTTTCGCCAAGTTGTCCGCTTGTGACAAGATTTCTGATCCTAGTTGTTGACAAGCATTGGCGAAAATTGCCCACTTGGTCAAGGAATGGCTGAAAAGACTCAGCCGTCTGCGAAATAATATACAAACAAAACAGGGAGTTGACTATGAAACTTGATCCCGTTCTGCGCCAATTTGGTGCGGCCGCCATGGCTGGTTTGTTGCTGGGTTCAGCGCCATCGGCCCTTTTCGCTGAAACCCCCGCCGATACGCTGGTTATTGCCGATGCCATTGACGACATCGTGGCGCTTGATCCGGGCGAGGCTTATGAATTTTCCGGTCTTGATGTGGTCAACAACGTCTATGACGGGCTGATCGAGCTTGATCCGACCCAACAAGGCGCGATGGTGCCGGGGCTTGCGGAAAGCTGGTCGGTGTCAGATGACGGTCTGACCTTTACCTTCAAGATGAAGCCGGGCGTCACCTTTGCCTCGGGCAATCCGGTACGGGCCGAAGATGCGGCGTGGTCTTTGCAGCGCGCGATCAAGCTGAACAAATCGCCCGCCTTCATTCTGGGCCAGTTCGGCTGGACGGCAGAAAACGTTGACAGCATGGTCACCGCCGATGGTGACACACTGACGCTGAAGGTCGATCAGGCCTATGCGCCGACCTTCCTTTACAACTGCCTGACCTCAGGCGTTGCTTCGGTTGTGGACAAAGAGCTGGTCATGCCGAACGAGGTTGCCGGCGATTTCGGCAATGAATGGCTGAAATCGAATTCGGCCGGCACGGGTGCCTATGTGCTGAAGTCGTTCAAGCCGAACGAAGGTTATATCCTTGAGGCCAACCCGACCCATTGGCGCGGCCCGGCCAAGATTGCCAAGGTCTTCATGCAGCACGTTCCCGAAGCCGCCACCCAGCGCCTGCAACTGGAAAAAGGCGATATCGACATCGCGCGCGAACTGACCCCGGTGGATATCGAAGGCATGGCGGGCAATGCCGATGTCAAGGTTCAGGCCGACGTTGGCGGCCAGATCTTCTATCTCGCCTTCAACCACAAGAATGAGCAGTACAAGAACGAAAAGCTCTTGGATGCCATGCGCTGGGCCATCGACTATGAAGGCATGGCCAACAGCTTCCTGAAGGGCAACATGGTGGTGCACCAGGCCTATCTGCCGAACGGCTATCTTGGTGCGCTGGAAGACACGCCCTATCATCTGGATATCGAAAAAGCCAAAGCGCTGGTCGCTGAAAGCGGCATCGAGAACCCCAAGATCGTGATGGACGTGCGCAATGCCACCGACCGGATGGAAATGGCGCAGTCGATCCAGAACACCTTTGGCCAGGCTGGTATCACGGTCGAGCTGAACATTGGCGAAGGGGCGGAACAGTTGAAGCGCTATCGTGCGCGTCAGCATGACGCCACGCTGCAAAGCTGGGGCCCGGACTATCCCGACCCCCACACCAATGCTTCGGCCTTTTCGATGAACGCCAACAATGCCGATGATGCAGGCACCGGCGGCCTTGCCTATCGTAACGCCTATGATCCGGGCGAATGGCATGGCAAGACCGAAGCCGCCGTGATGGAGCGTGACGGTGACAAGCGTAAGGCGATGTATGAAGAGATTCAGCAAGCGCATCGCAGCACCTCGCCCTTTATCGTGATGTTCCAGATCGGGTATCAGACCGGGCTGCGCGCCAATGTGATGGATTTCCACACCGGCGGTGCAACCGACTCGGCCGCATACTGGCTGGTTACGAAATAAGACAATGGCCGGGCGCCCGCTTTGGCGCCCGGCCGCAATCCCATGTCAGAAGACCTTGATCCTTCCCGCCTGTTCGATTTCGTAAAAAAAGCGCTCGGCCTTGCCGTGTCGCTTTTCGTGACGTTTATCGGGCTGTTGTTTGTCACCTTCATCATTGCCCGGATCGTGCCGATCGACCCGGTGCTGTCGATCCTTGGCGACCGTGCCACCGACGCCCAGATCGCGGCCGAACGGCTTCGGCTGGGCTTGGATGAACCGATGTGGAAGCAATTCGGCATCTATGTCTGGCAGGCCCTGCAGGGCGATTTCGGCATTTCAATCCGCACGCGCGAACCTGTGATCGAGGAAATCGCGCGCTATTTTCCTGCCACGCTGGAACTGGCCACCATTGCCACGGTTTTTGGTGTGCTGTTGGGCGTACCTGCGGGCGTTCTGGCGGCGACCAAGCCGGGGTCATGGGCTGACCAGATCGTGCGGTTGGTGGGCCTGATGGGCTATTCCATGCCGGTGTTCTGGCTGGGGCTTATGGGGCTTTTGCTGTTTTATGGCATCTTGGATTGGGTTGGCGGGCCGGGGCGGTTGGATGCGGCCTTTGACATGATGTTCCAGTTCGAAGTCACGCCGCACACCGGGATGATCCTGATCGATACCGCGCTGGCTGGCCGTTGGGACATGTTTGCCAACGCGGTGTCGCACATCATTCTGCCTGCCGGAATTTTGGGTTATCTTTCCATGGCTTACATCAGCCGAATGACCCGCAGCTTCATGATGAACGAACTTGGTCAGGAGTATATCACCACCGCGCGTGTCAAAGGCATGCCGGAACGGCGGGTGATCTGGGTGCATGCCATGAAAAACGTCATGGTGCCGCTCATCACGGTTATCGCGCTCAGCTATGCCAGCCTTCTTGAAGGCGCGGTGCTGACCGAAACCATCTTTGGCTGGCCGGGTCTTGGCAGCTATATCACCGATGCGCTGATGGCCAATAACATGCCCGCCGTTCTGGGTGGCACGGTCGTGGTGGGGGTTGTTTATATCGGGCTCAATATGCTGTCGGACGTTCTTTACAAACTTGTCGATCCGAGGGCCCGGGCATGAGCACCTTGACCGCTTGGCTGCGCGACCCGAACCCGCAAAGCCGCCGTCAGGCGCGGCTGGGTCAGGCCTGGATGGCGTGGCTGCGGCTGCGCCGCAATCCGCTGGCCGTTGCGGGTCTGGCCATTGTGCTGGTGCTTTTTGTGATGGCGGCCTTTGCGCCTTGGCTTGCCCCCCATGACCCGATCACCCAGAACCTTGGCAATCGGCTTTTGCCGCCGCTGACCTCGGGTCATCTTCTGGGCACCGACGATTTCGGCCGCGATATTCTAAGCCGCATTCTTTACGGCAGCAGGATCACGCTTTTCATCATTGGCCTTGTTGCGCTGACAGCGCCGGTCTTTGGCCTGCTTGTTGGCACGGTGGCGGGGTATTTCGGCGGCTGGACTGACGAAATCCTGATGCGGATCACCGACATCTTCCTTGCCTTTCCCAAGCTGATCCTTGCGCTGGCCCTGGTCGCGGTGCTGGGGCCGGGGATGGAAAATGCCATTCTCGCCATCGCGCTGACCTCATGGCCGCCCTATGCGCGGGTAGCCCGGGCCGAAACGCTGACGGTGCGCGGCTCTGACTATATCGCCGCCGTGCGCCTGCAAGGGGCGTCCAGCGTGCGGATCATCTTGGGGCATGTCATGCCGATGTGCCTGCCTTCGGTGGTTATCCGGGTCACCTTGGATATGGCGGGCGTTATCCTGATTGCGGCAGGCTTGGGCTTTTTGGGGCTGGGCGTGCAGCCGCCCATGCCGGAATGGGGCTCGATGATTTCGGCCGGGCGGAAATATCTGTTCGAACAGTGGTGGGTCGCCACCATGCCGGGCCTTGCCATTTTCATCGTTTCGCTTGGGTTTAACCTGCTGGGCGATGGCCTGCGCGATGTTCTGGATCCAAGGAGTGCAGGAAGATGAGCCTTCTGAGCGTCAGAAACCTGCGCGTCACGTTCGACACCGAGGCCGGGCTGGTCGAAGCGGTGCGGGGTGTATCCTTTGACCTGGGCCGCGAGCGGCTGGGCATTGTGGGCGAAAGCGGCTCGGGCAAGACCATGACCGGCCGTGCGGTGCTGCGCCTGATCCGCCCGCCGGGCAAGATCACCGCTGACAGCATGGTTTTTGACGGCCAAGACCTGATGGCGGCATCCGAACGCGACATGCGCGCCCTGCGGGGGCCACGTATTGCCATGGTGATGCAAGACCCTAAATACAGCTTGAACCCCGTGATGAAGGTCGGCGCCCAGTTGATGGAGGGTTTGCGCCAGCGCGACAAGGTTTCGGCCCAGATCGCCTATGACAAAGCGATCGAAGCGCTTGAAGCGGTGCAGATCCGTGACCCCGAACGCGTGATGGATGCCTATCCGCACGAACTTTCGGGCGGCATGGGCCAGCGCGTCATGATTGCGATGATGCTGATCCCGAACCCGGACCTGCTGATCGCGGACGAACCGACAAGCGCTTTGGATGTGACGGTTCAGGCCGAAGTTCTGGCGATCCTTGATGGGTTGGTGCGCAACCGCGGTATGGGCCTGATCTTTATTTCCCACGATCTGCGACTGGTGGCGCGGTTCTGCGACCGGGTCTTGGTGATGTACAAGGGCAAGGTGGTGGAAGAACTGGCCGCCAAGGATTTGCTGGCCGCCAAGCATCCTTACACCCAAGGTTTGCTGAACTGCCTGCCGCGGATCGGCGGGCCGCGCCAACCCTTGCCGGGTTTGGACCGCAATGCAGATTGGGCGGTGTAAGATGGCGCTGATCGAAATTGACAACCTTTCTGTGACCTTCCTGTCAAAGGGGCACAAGGTTCATGCGGTAAAGGGCGTCTCGCTTGCGGTCGAGGCCCGCGAAAGCTTTGGCCTTGTGGGGGAAAGCGGATCGGGAAAATCCACCATTCTGCGGGCGATCTGCGGATTGGCACCTGTGTCGGGCGGGTCCATTCGCATTGGCGGGCAAGTCTTGAACAGCAAGGCCGGCAAGTCTTTTGCCGCCCGCGTCCAGATGGTGTTTCAAGACCCCTATGCCAGCCTGCATCCTCGCCACACCATTGACCGAACGCTGTCTGAACCGCTGGCGATCCACGGGCTGGGCGATACCGACGCCCGCGTTATGAAGGCGCTGGATGATGTCGGCCTGCCGCGCAGCTTTCGCTTTCGCTTTCCCCATCAGCTTTCGGGCGGGCAACGCCAACGCGTCGCCATTGCCCGGGCGCTGATGCTGGAGCCTGAAATCCTGCTGCTGGACGAACCCACCAGCGCGCTGGACGCCTCGGTTCAGGCCGAAACGCTGAACCTTCTGAACCGCTTGCGCGCCGAACGCGGGCTGACCTTTCTGATGGTGTCCCACGATCTCGCGGTGATTGACCATATGTGCGACCGCATTCTGGTCATGCAGCATGGCCAAGCCGTGGAAGAGCTGACACGCGATGCGCTTGCCACTGCCCAGATGAAAACCGACTACGCCCGCAGTCTTTTTGCGGCCAGTGCTGACCGGATGCTTGCCGGCTGAAAGGACCAGATGACCCCCGTTTTCGATGGCCATAACGATTTTCTCTTGCGTCTTTATGAGCACCCCGACCAACGCGAAACCCTGTGGCTGAAAGAGGGCAAGGACGGCCATCTTGATCTGCCGCGCATGAAAAGGGGCGGTTTCGCTGGTGGCTTTTTTGCCATCTACATCCCTTCGCCAGTGGCCCATGACGCGCCCGACTATATGGCCGCAATGGAAAACCCGCCCTTCGCGCTGCCGCTGGCAGACCTGATCGACCATCACACCGCCCAACCCATTGCGCTGGCCAAGTCAGGGCATCTGATGTGGATGGAGCGGGCCTCGAACGGAGCGTTCAAGATTTGTCGCACGGTGGCAGAGTTGCGCGACTGCCTTGCTAAGGGAGTGATTTCGGCCATTTTGCATATGGAAGGGGCCGAGGCGATCGACCCGAACCTTGATGCGCTTTACGCCTTCCACGCCATGGGGCTTCGCTCGATCGGTCCGGTCTGGTCGCGGCCAACGGTCTTTGGCCATGGCGTGCCCTTTGCCTTTCCGTCGAGCCCCGATACCGGCACTGGGCTGACTGAAGCGGGCACGCGGTTGATCCGCGCCTGCAATGATCTGAAGATCATGATCGACCTGAGCCATATAAACGAAGCGGGCTTTTGGGATGTGGCGCGGCTGTCACATGCGCCTCTGGTTGCAACCCATTCCAACGCCCATGCCGTAACGCCCTCGTCGCGGAACCTGACAGACAAGCAACTGGCGGCGATCCGCGAAAGCGGCGGCATGGTGGGGCTGAACTATGCCACATCTTTCCTGCGCCGCGATGGCAAGCAATCGGCCGATATGGGGTGGGAGGATGTGCTGGCCCATCTCGACCATCTGCTGGGGATCTTGGGCGAAGACCACCTTGGCCTTGGATCAGATTTCGACGGCGCCACCCTGCCCAAGGGGATTGGCGACGTGGTCGGCCAACAGGCCCTTTTGCAGGCCATGCGCGCCCACGGCTATGGCGAGGCGCTGATCGTCAAGATTGCCCATGAAAACTGGTTCCGGGTGCTAGAGCGGACCTGGGGGGCGTAAGGGCGAGATTGGCTCAAAAGAGTCGGGCCAAAGCGCGACTTCCGGCTTGCTGCGTTTGCTCAGTGAACGTGATTGACAGGGAAACCTAAAGGAGAAACGGTTCGCTCATCTTGTACTTTAAACAAGGAAATTCGAGAATGCATTTTTTTAGAACGAAATTGCTCATTTCTTTCATAACATTTTTTGCGGGACAGGGTCTCGCGGAGACCTCCTGCCCAAGTGAAGAAAATCACATGAAATTGGTTCAGATTGCTGGGACCGTTGGCGAAATTCTCGAACTTCCCGTCGAAAATGAGCCGTATGTGATTAGTTTAAGCGAGTGCCAAATTGATCTTTTGGGAGCTTTTGCCAAAGATCAGATTGAAGCTTGCCCTGTTGGGTCGACTGTCTTGGTAGAGGGTTTGTATCAGTCGTGTTTGTCGATCATGGACGGAGATGCTGAGGCGTGTGTTGAAGACGGCGGCACAATTTATGAGGCACGCTTAATCAACTGCACAAAGTAGCTTTGGCTCGAACTGCTGTGTGCTTGTTAAATGCGGTATTGGAAATGTCATCCAAAAAGTCTTTGGGAAAAATTTGAGATCGGAAACATTCATGAAAGTCATCCTCACCTCTGCGTTTCTTGCTGTCACGACAACGCAATCAGATGCATTCACCTTGGATCTGGATAAGCACATCATATGCACAAGTAGTGTTGTTAACGAAACAATTGTGTTCAAGATTGACCCTGAAGCTGTCTTTAAAGACGGCGTTCCTGCCACTGTCGAAACAAGCTCGGGATACAATGGTTTGGCTGACTGGGTTCCTGACGCTGGAATGTCCCTAAACCTTGATACCAATGAGCTTTCTTTGAACCCGCAGATTTTTTTCAAATTCGAAACAGCGACTGATCGCTATCACATAGTTCTTTTCGAAAGCATGTCTGCCCTTTTGTACAAAGGGGAAAAAACCACGAAATCGTTTCGTAATTTGCCGCCTACAGACACATCAGTCGCGTGTGGTAGTGACTGAATAAATCAATTCGCGCTTGCTGTCGCGTGTAAGCCTAGAGGCATTTCCCTTGGCTGCATTTAGTGTCTTAACTTGCTGGCTTCAATTATCAGTCTGACTTGCCACCCTTGGCCAAGTCCTCCCACCGTGTGGGCTCGCGATTGGCAAATCCAAACGCTGCCCCCCACCGCCCCTCAAACTGGACAATCAATTGTCCATTTTGAGGGCAGCAATAAACGCCTCCTGCGGAATCTCCACCTTGCCGAACTGGCGCATGCGCTTTTTCCCGGCCTTCTGCTTCTCCAGTAGCTTCTTCTTCCGCGTCGCGTCGCCGCCATAGCATTTGGCCGTCACGTCCTTGCGCATGGCCGACAGTGTCTCACGCGCGATCACGCGGGCGCCAATCGCCGCTTGGATCGGGATTTTGAACATGTGGCGGGGGATCAGGTCTTTCAGTTTTTCCACCATCGCGCGGCCGCGGGCCTCGGCGCGGTCGCGGTGAACCATGATCGACAGCGCGTCCACCGGTTCTTCGTTCACAAGGATCGACATCTTCACAAGGAAATCTTCGCGATATTCCGAGATGGTATAGTCGAACGAGGCATAGCCCTTGGTCACCGATTTCAGGCGGTCGTAAAAGTCGAACACCACTTCGGCCAAGGGCAGGTCATAGACCACCATGGCGCGGTTGCCGGCATAGGACAGGTCCAGCTGGATGCCCCGGCGTTCCTGGCACAGTTTCAACACATCGCCCAGGTATTCGTCAGGCACCATGATGGTGGCCTTGATGCGCGGTTCTTCGATATGGTCGACATAGGTCAGGTCGGGCATGTCTGCGGGGTTATGCAACTCGCGCACCTCGCCGTCTTTCATGTAAAGCTTGAACACAACCGAAGGCGCTGTGGTGATGAGGTCAAGGTCATATTCGCGTTCCAGCCGGTCGCGGATAACCTCAAGATGCAAAAGGCCAAGGAACCCGCAGCGGAAGCCAAAGCCAAGTGCGGCAGAGGTTTCCATTTCGGTGCTGAACGAGGCGTCGTTCAGCGACAGCTTCTCGATGGCGTCGCGCAAGGCTTCGAAATCATTGGCGTCCACCGGGAAAAGGCCGCAGAACACCACCGGCTGCGCGGGTTTGAAGCCCGGAAGCGCATCGGCGCAGCCACGGCGTTCGTGGGTGATGGTGTCGCCCACCCGGGTGTCGCGCACCTGTTTGATGCTTGCGGTAAAGATGCCAATCTCGCCCGGCCCCAGTTCGGCAATATCCACCATCTGCGGTTTCAACACCGAAAGCTTGTCGATGCCATAGACCGCATTGGTTTGCATCATGCGCACCCGGTCGCCCTTTTTCATCACGCCGTCCATGATGCGCACCATGACGACAACCCCAAGGTAGGGGTCGTACCAGCTGTCAACCAGCATCGCCTTCAAGGGCGCGTCGCGGTCGCCTTTGGGGGCGGGCAGGCGGGTGACGATGGCTTCCAGCACATCCGGAATACCAAGGCCGGATTTCGCCGAAATGGCGATGGCATCTGAAGCGTCAAGGCCGATCACATCTTCGATGTTTTCCTTGACCCGTTCAGGTTCTGCTGCCGGAAGATCGATCTTGTTCAGCACCGGCACAATTTCATGCCCGGCGTCCAGCGCGTGATAGACGTTGGCCAGCGTCTGCGCCTCGACCCCTTGGCTTGCATCCACCACCAGAAGCGAGCCTTCGACAGCGCGCATGGACCGAGACACTTCGTAGGCAAAGTCAACGTGGCCGGGGGTGTCGATCAGGTTCAGGATATAGGTCTTGCCGTCCTTGGCCGGGTATTCGATGCGAACCGTGTTGGCCTTGATGGTGATGCCGCGCTCGCGTTCGATATCCATGCTGTCAAGGATTTGCGCCTTCATATCGCGTTCGGCCACCGTTCCGGTCATCTGGATGAGCCGGTCGGCAAGGGTGGATTTGCCGTGGTCGATATGGGCCACGATGGAGAAATTGCGGATGAGGTCAAGCTGGGTCATGGCCGCGGATATATAGGAGTGCCGCTTGCCGTGGAAGAGGCTCAATTCACGGCGATCACTGCCGGCCCGGCAGGCGGTATTCGCCGACGAGACTGTAAAGGAAAGCCATCTCGTCAGCCCGCCCGCGTTGGCTGTGCTCGCCCACCACGGCGCGGCACATCAGCCGAAGCCGCGCTGCATTCTTTTGCGCCCAAGTGCGGGTTTCGTCCATCAGCCATCTGCCAAAAGCGTTCTGCAAATCGCGGTAGGTATAGATCGGAACGCATCGGAACAAACCGGGCTCGACCTTGAGATGTGTCCCGGCAAGTGCCCGTTCAAGCCAATGCGCCCGCCAATGCATGGCCATGTGGTCATGTGCGGCCCAAACCGTACGGGCGTCGATGTAAATGTCCGCCGCCAGGCAATCGGCGACAGGGTCTTGCGCCATGCCAAGAAGATGGGCCGCATCAAGGTAGATCTGCGCTGCAAGCCCGACCCAATCAGCGATGATCTCCAGCCGGCCCTCGTTTTGAAAATCGCGAAAATCGTGATGCAGGTCGCCGGGAAAGGCCATGGGGGACTTGGGCAAATAGGCCATATGGGCGCAGGTGCCGGGAAACGGGCCGGGCGGGATGCCAGACGGGAAGGTGTACGTCGTGGAGGAAACGTCGGTCATATGGTCCTTTCTGTGATGTGGGGGGATACCGCAGGGGCTGCGCAAAAGGGCATGCGCCCATCCGAAGAAAGGCCGGGCCCACAAGGGCAGGCGCACAGATCGTTTTGATCTTCCGCGGCATTAACGAAAGCATTTGGCGGTTGGGGGGCGGCGATGTCGGCCCTATGTCGACAGACGCCCAAGGTAAGGCGCGATCAACCACGCCTATCCTGAAAACAGTTTGAGGCATTGCGACGCTGAACGCAACATTTTCTTGCGCTCACCAGCGCCACACCGCTTCGTCCACGAATTTTCGGCGAAAATTCGGCGCCAAATTCTGATCTGCTGGGGGGAATTTGAGCGAAGGCGCGTCAGCAACCGTTGTTGCCAAAATGGAAACAATGTCGAGTGCGAAAAAAGTAAACAAAATCATAATCTAAGCTGAAGTCGCCAAGCTGCCGTCAGTTTTCCTTAAATTTGCCGCAATTTGACAGGGCCGCAGCGCCTCCCCTATCCAATCTCTGCGCCCGCCTGCCGAAGGGCGCAGATGTATCCTGCGGGTACGGCTGCCACCGTCTTGCGGGCAAACGGGGGAACAAGACATGCCGACAAGCACGGTCAATTGGCTGTGGATTGGGAACACTTCCCTTATCGACAGCTCACCGCTCAACAACGTCTCGCAGGCCCAGCTTGATGCTGCGGGCATGACGGGCTACACCGCATTCGGGCCGCAGCAGATTGCGCCGGTCGCCGTTTCTGGAACCACAACAGGCTCGGGTGGGCAACAGGTCTTTACCGCCCCCTTCAACCGGATCGGCGGCTTTACCAGCCAATTCAGCTTTGACAGTCCGACAACGCCGGGCACCGTTGCCGGGCAGGCAATCAACGCGACCTTCCGTGCAAACGTAACGGTGACGCTGCCTGACAACACAACCGTCAATCAGGTGGCGACGGTTGTTCAGATGTCGAATGGTGATCTGTTCTTGCGGCCAAACGCAAGTTTTGTGGCCGATTGGGCGGGGATCAACGCGCTGCGCTCCATCACCATCACCGCCGCCACGCCCTTCCCGAACAATACGGTCTTGAACTCGACCATTTCGTTCAACCCGAATATCTTCGACATAGAGGTGCCCTGTTTTGCCGCAGGCACGCTGATTGCAACGCCCAAAGGGCCGCGGGCGGTTGAAACGTTGCAAGTTGGCGATCTGGTGACGACGGCAGATCACGGGCCGCAAGCCATTCGTTGGATCAAGGCGCGGCACGTGCAACGCTGGGCGCTGGCGGCGGCACAAAAGCTGCGCCCGGTGCGGATTAGGGCCGGGGCGCTGGGCACCGACGCTCTGGGGGCCAGTTGCCCCGCCACCGATCTGCTGGTGTCTGCGCAGCACCGTATGCTCGTACGTTCGCGTATAGCTGAACGGATGTTCGAAACGGCTGAGGTTTTGGTGGCCGCCAAGCATCTTGTCGGCTTGCCGGGGATCGCTTTGGCCGAAGATCTATCCGAGGTAACCTATGTGCATTTTCTGTGTGATCGCCACGAGGTGGTCTTTGCCAATGGTGCACCGACCGAAAGCCTTTACGCCGGCCCGATGGCGATGAAGGCTTTGGGAGATGAGGCGGTGACAGAGATCCTGACGCTGTTCCCAGAACTTGCCCAGATGGGCAGCTTTGGCCTTTGCCCGGCGCGGGTATTGGTCAAGGGCCGCGAGGGGCGCAGCATGGCCGAGCGCCACGCCAAGAATGCCATGGCGCTTTTGGCAGCTTAAGGCGCGTCAGCCGATCTCGCTGATCCGGTAGCTGGCCTTGTCCAGCCAATCGGGATTGATCTCAACCCCCCAGCCGGGGCTGTCGGTGACGGTCGCCTGACCGTCTTCGATGGCATAGGGTTTGCCAAGAAACAGCGCGTCTTGCCATGGATAGTAGTCGGGTCCTTCGATCGAGAACTCCAGATACTTGCCTGCGTTTGGAATCGCGCGCAGCAGGTGCATCGTGCACATGGTGACAAGCGACAGGTTCGCAGCATGGGGCGTGACCGGCAATCCTTGCGCAGCGGCCATGCGGCACACTTCCAGTGTGCGGTGCATGCCGCCCATATACATAATGTCGGGCTGGGCGATATCGACAGCCTTGCGGTCGAACATCAGCTGCCAGCTGGAGTATTCGCAATCCTGTTCACCCCCGGCCACATCAAGCGAAAGGGCCGCGCGCACCTCTGCCGTTTGCTCTGGCTCCCAATAAGGGCAGGGCTCTTCGAAATGGCCAATGCCATTGTCTTGCAGAATGTGCCCCACTTCGATGGCGCGTTTGGGCGAATAGCAGGAATTGCCATCGACCAGTTTATCAATGCCATCGCCAAGCGCCTTTGCCACCACGGGAACCACCGCTTCGGTCCGACCGGGCCATTCATCTGCATCGCGCCCACATTCCGCGCCCACTCGCCATTTGAACGCGGTGAAGCCATAGGTGTCGCGCAGATGAACAAAGCGCTTTGCCTCATCTTCGGGCGTGATGTCGCGCTTCATGGAACTGGCATAGGCACGCACCCGGCCGGGGCTGCCGCCAAGCAGCGTGGCCACGGGCTTGCCTTCAAGCTTGCCACGCAGATCCCACAGCGCGGTATCAAGCCCG
This sequence comes from Paracoccaceae bacterium, assembly GCA_021741465.1. Classification (GTDB taxonomy): domain Bacteria; phylum Pseudomonadota; class Alphaproteobacteria; order Rhodobacterales; family Rhodobacteraceae; genus Tabrizicola_A. The sequence goes on along the minus strand of JAIOXV010000057.1, from coordinate 2,182 downwards.
GTTTGCGCCCGGCGCAGATAGCTGCCGGGAAACTTGTGTTCGCGTTCATAGTTGCGCTGGATCGTGTCGGCAAAGTCAAGCGCGTCAGTGCCAAGCGCATAAGGGGCGACCTGACGGTGGAAGATCTCGGTGGTGATGTCGGCATGATAGGTCGACATCTGGCCCCATCCCTGTGCACCGGTATCGCTGGTGGCGCGCACAAAGCTGACAAATGGCGTTGCGAAGGTTTCCAGCTTGACGATCTTCATGATGCACTCCTTTTTGGGAAGGGTAACCGGCTTTGGTCTGCAGGATGGTCTTTATCCGACAAGGCTGGTCTGGAGGCGACGAAAGCCGCCTTGGGCGGTATGTTTTTGACACAGGGGGCGTGCAATGGGCGCGGTAGTGATTGTGGCGCATGGGCAGCCATCAGACCCTGGCCCGGCCGAGGCGGCGCTGGCGCGATTGGCGCTGGCGGTTGGGGCGGTTTTGCCGGAGTTTGCCGTCGGATCTGCCACCCTCGCCGCACCGGGGGCACTCGCAAAGGCCTTGGTCAAAGCGGGCCCGCAAGGGGTGATCTTCCCGATGTTCATGGCGGGGGGATGGTTCACGCGCGTGCACCTGCCAAAGCAGATGACGGAGGTTGGCGTGCAGCTTGGGCCGAAGGGGTGGCAGATGTTAGAGCCCTTTGGCTGCCTGGAGGCCGTGCAGGACCTGGCTGTGCAACTGGTGCTGCAGTCTGGTGCGCCAGAGGCGCTGATTGCGGCCCACGGCAGTTTCAAAAGCCTTATCCCTGCAGCCATTGCTGCGCGGGTGGCGGCGGCAGTGGCGGCGCAGGGGGTGCGGGCGGCCTGTGGGTTCATCGACCAAGAGCCGCGGCTGGCAAGCCAGAAGGGTTTCGGGCCAAGCTCGATTTGCCTGCCTTTCTTTGCCGCCGAAGGGGGGCATGTGGTCGATGACATTCCTGCAGCCTTGGCCGAGGCGGGTTTCAAGGGCCGGCTTTTGCCCGCCCTTGGCCTTGACCCGCGGGTTCCTGCAATCATCGCGGACGCGGTGCGCGCGGGCCGTGGAATTTGCCCGCAGACCTGCCGCTGGGGCTAGTTTGCCGTCAAGCCCGCAATCCCCGCCACATCAGACCGTGTGCAGGTAAAGATCGAAATCGACTTCGCTTACCGTGCGCATCACACGGGCATATTCGGCGGCCTTCACGGCGGTGAAGGTGCGGTGCATATCCTCGCCAAGCGCCGCTTTCAAAAACGCGGATGCCTGCGCCAGCTTGATGGCTGAATGCCAGTCGTCGGGCATAACGATGGAGGTCTTTGCGTCATATCCATTGCCGGTTACTTCAGGACCGGGGTCGATCTGGTTTTTCAGGCCGTGGCGAATTCCGGCAAGCACGGTTGCAGCCACCAGATAGGGGTTGGCGTCCACCCCCGCGGGCCGGTGTTCAATGCGCCGGGCGCGGATGTCGCCCGCAGGAATGCGCAACGCGACCGAGCGGTTGTTAACCCCCCATGTCGGGCTGACCGGGGCATAGGATTGGCTTGCAAAGCGGCGCCACGAATTGGCATGGGGGGCAAAGACCAACATGCTTTCGCCCATGGTCTGCTGCAGCCCGCGGATGGCATGGCGGATGGTGTCGTTATACTGGCCTTCAACCGCCTCTACAAAGACGTTCTGGCCCTTGGCATCCAGCATCGAGACATGGAAATGCATGCCAGAGCCGGCGTAGTTCTCATTCGGCTTGGCCATGAAGCAGGCGGTTACGCCGTGCAAACGCGCATGCATCCGCACCAGCCGCTTCAGGCGCATCAGGTCGTCTGCGGCCTGCATGACGTTTTCGCGGTAGTGCAACGTCAGTTCGTACTGGCCCGGCGCGAATTCTGAAATCAGGGTTTCCGCCTTGATCCCGGCCGCCTTGGCCCCGGCGTAGACATCGTTGAACAGTGGCAACATGCCGTGCAACTGGTCCACCGAATAGACATCTGTTTTGGAATTGCTGCGGCGGTCCAGAACATCGCGGGCCGGAACCATCTTGCCGTTCTGGTCGCGGGTGTTTTCCAACAGGAAGAATTCAAGCTCGAACGCACCCGCGGGGTAAAGCCCCTCGGCCGCCATTGCATCCACCTGCGTTTGCAAGGCGTGGCGGGGGTCTGACGACATTGGCGTGCCGTCAAGATTGTAAAGCGACATGAAGACTTCG
>JAIOXV010000056.1 GCA_021741465.1 Paracoccaceae bacterium | reverse complement strand
CAAGGGCAGCACGCAGGCCATGATCCGCGCCGGGCTGGAAGCCGGAGGCGCGAAGGTGCATGCCTATACCTCGCCGCATCTGGCACGGTCTGACGAACGCATCCGTCTGGCCGGAGAGCTGATCTCGGAACCAGCGCTGTCCGCGCTTTTGGATGAATGCGTCGAAGCCAACGGCCCCGATGAGATCACGTTTTTCGAAATCACCACCTGCGCGGCGTTCTTGGCCTTTTCGCGTACCCCGGCTGATTTTGTTTTGCTGGAAGTTGGGCTTGGCGGCAGGCTGGATGCGACCAATGTGGTCGACGCGCCTGCCTTGACCATCATCACCCCGGTTTCCATCGACCATCAGCAGTATCTGGGCGAAACGCTGCCCGAGATTGCAGGCGAAAAGGCCGGGATCATCAAGCGCGGCGTGCAGCTCATCGTTGGCCCGCAACAAGAAGCCGGGCTTGAGGTGATCGAGGCTAAGGCCGCGCGGTTGGGGGCCCCGGTTCTGGCCTTTGGCCAGCACTGGCATGTCAGCGAAGAACACGGGCGGCTGGTGTTTCAAGATGACAACGGCCTTCTGGACCTGCCCTTGCCGAACCTGCCGGGGCCGTTTCAGGTTCAAAACGCGGGGGCTGCGATTGCCGCCCTGCGCGCGCTGGGCCGCGATGAAACCGCCTGCGAGGCGGCCGTCACCCGCGCCTATTGGCCCGCCCGCATGCAACGCTTGCGCGAAGGCCCCTTGGTGCAAAGCGCGCCGAAGGTGGAACTGTGGCTTGATGGCGGCCATAACCCCGCCGGGGGCGAGGCGGTTGCCGCCACATTGGCGCGGATGCCAAAGCGTGAAACCCATCTGATCTGCGGCATGCTGAACACAAAGGATGTTGGGGGCTATATGCGGCCTTTGGCGGGCTATGTGACGCAGCTGCACGCCGTGTCGATCCCTGGTGAAAAGAACACCCTTCCCGCCGAGGTCACAGCCGAAGCCGCCGCCACCGCCGGCATTGCCGCGCTGACCGCCCCGACAGTGGCCGAGGCTCTGGCCGCCATTGCCGCCAAATCGCCCGAGGCCCGCGTGCTGATCTGCGGCTCGCTGTATCTGGCGGGGTCAATCCTGCGCGAAAACGGCTGAACCTGTTACCAAGCGATCATTCACAAAAGGCATCGCGGCCATAGCCTTGCAGGTATAGCAATGCCGTAAGGTCGCCATGGTTCACCCGAATATCGCATTCGGCCTGCACGCTGGGCTTGGCATGAAGGGCAACGCCCGCCCCCGCCCGGCCCAGCATCCCCAGATCGTTGGCACCATCGCCCACCGCGATCGCATCGGCCACCGATATGCCCAGCCGCGCAGAAATCTCTTCCAGAGCCTGAACCTTCGCGGCGCGACCAAGGATCGGTTCAGCCACTTTGCCGCCCAGCTTGCCATCCTCGATCAAAAGCAAATTGGCGCGGTTTTCGTCAAAGCCCAGAACCTCGGCAATCGCCTTGGTAAAGGCGGTGAACCCGCCCGACACCAGTGCGGCATAGGCACCATTGGCGCGCATCGTGGCAACCAGGGCCCGGCCCCCCGGCATCAAGGTGATGCGGTCGCGGATCACACGGGCAATCACGCTTTCATCCAGCCCCGCCAAAAGCGCGACCCGTTCGTGCAGGGCGGCTTCGAAATCCAACTCGCCATTCATCGCCCGCGCGGTGATGCCGGCCACATAGGGGCCAACGCCTGCCTCATCGGCCAATTCGTCGATGCATTCCTGCTGGATCATCGTGCTGTCCATATCTGCAATCAGCAGGCGCTTCTTGCGGCCTTCTGCGGGCTGAACCACCAGATCCACCCCCAGCGCCTGCAATCCTTGCCAGACCTCCCAGCGGTTCGCGGGCATGGTTTCAACCGGGAACTCGGCCGCGACCCCCGGATCAAGCCACGCCGCATCCCCCCCGCCCCAGGCATTGCGCAAGGATTCCACGGTGACGCGATCCAGCTTCGGAGTTTCAGGATTGGTCAAAAGGGTGGCGATGAACATGATGCAACTCCAAAGGCCAGTTGCCACCAGCGTTTTGCACGAAATTCGGCGCTATGCCAGATCGCTTTGTGCGCCGGCCAAGGCCGGTCGAAGCCGAAACAATGCTTCGCTTAAAAAGTTCACACAGACCCGCACCCGCTGCGAACTGCGCGCATCCGGATGGGACAAAATCCACGCCGGACGGTCCTGCATTACCCCCGCACCGGGCACCCGCTGCAAGGCTGGGTCGGCATCGGCAATAAAGCACAGGATGTAGACCATGCCCAAGCCCGCCCGCGCTGCGGCGATCTGCGCCATCGGGTCGGGAACAATCGGCCCCGTGCGGCAATCCGGCAAAGCGGTGCCGCGAAACCAGCTCGAGGCGCGGTCATTCTCGGACCAGATGATCCATTCGGCATCGGCCTTTGGGCCTTGGAAGCTGTGGCGCGCGATGTATTCAGCCGAGGCATAGACCGAATAGGCCACCTCTGGCAGACGCCGCCCCACAAGATGCGGGTCCGGGTTGTGCTGAAACCGGATCGCAATATCGGCATGCTGGCGGTCCAGGTCGCTGAAACCCATGGTCGAGATCACTTGCAGATCAATCGCGGGATATGCCTGCATGAAATCGGCCAGAATTGGCATCATCACATGCTGCGCCAAGAGCGGCGGCACTGACAACCGCAGCCGCCCGGCCAGACTGGTGTCGCGCCCAAGAGCTGATGGAAATCGTGGTCTTCGTTTCCAACCTTCCGGTCAAGACCGTGCGGCTTATGCTGACGTTCAGCGCCCCCAGCGCCACGACCACTCGCATTGATGCAAAGGTGAATTTCACAATGAAATACGGGCTCTTGGGCCGGATGCTAAAGCTTGCGGCGCGAAAGGAATTCCTTGGTGACATCACGCGTTTGTTGAACGGCAACAAGCTGTTCAACGAACACGCATGATCTGTTCGGTGGTGCCAAGTTTCCGATCGTAGTCATTCGGCTCTGAAAACCTTCGCAAAACGACACTTCATGGTGATTTTCCGTCTTGTTCTTGCCGCCGAACTCCCAGTATCTGGGCGGCGGGAAACCCCTCCCCACCGAGGGGCGTTTATCTGGAAGGATACCATGACTGACCTGACCGCACCGGCACAGCGCCCGGAAAATCCGCGTTTTTCTTCTGGCCCTTGTGCCAAAATTCCTGGCTATACCCTTGAAATGCTTGGCGATGCGCCTCTTGGCCGCAGCCACCGCGCCGCTGTTGGCAAGGCCAAGCTGAAAGAGGCCATCGACCTTACCCGCGAAATTCTTGGCGTTCCGGCTGACTACCGCATCGGCATCGTCCCCGGTTCCGACACCGGCGCGGTGGAAATGGCCATGTGGTCGCTTTTGGGCGCCCGTCCGGTGGAAATGCTGGCATGGGAAAGCTTTGGCGAAGGCTGGGTGACCGATGTGGTCAAGCAGCTAAAACTTGATGCCACGGTGAAAAAAGCCCCCTACGGCCAGATCGTTGACCTTGCCACCGTCGATTTCGACAAGGATGTGGTTTTTACATGGAACGGCACCACCAGCGGCTGCCGCGTGCCGAATGCCGATGCAATCCCCGCGAACCGTCAGGGTCTGACCATCTGTGACGCCACCTCCGCCGCCTTTGCGATGGATATGGACTGGGCGAAACTTGATGTCGTGACGTTCTCTTGGCAAAAAGTGCTGGGCGGCGAAGGCGCGCATGGCATGCTGATCCTTAGCCCCCGCGCCGTTGAGCGGCTGGAAACCTATACCCCCGCCTGGCCCTTGCCGAAGATCTTCCGCCTGACCTCCAAGGGCAAAGTAAGCGAAGCCATTTTTCTGGGCGAAACGATCAACACGCCGTCGATGCTGGCTGTGGAAGATTACCTTGTTTCGCTGAAATGGGCGAAATCTGTCGGCGGGCTGCAGGGCCTTGTGAACCGCGCCCGCGCCAATGCACAGGTCGTCTGGGATTTTTGCGCGGAACATCCGTGGTTGCAAAATCTTGCTGAAACGCCCGAGATTGCCTCGACCACCAGCGTCTGCCTCAAATTCAACGACGCGCGCATCAAAGACGGCGAGGCCTTCGCCAAAGCCGTGGCCAAGCGTCTGGAAAAGGCCGGTGTCGCCTATGACATCGGGGCCTATCGCGATGCCCCTGCGGGCTTGCGCATCTGGTGCGGATCAACGGTGGAAACCGCCGATGTCGCCGCCCTGATGCCGTGGATCGCCCACGCGTTCGCGGCGGAAATCGCCGCGCAAGCACAGGCCGCCTAAGCCCATAACCCCATGCCCACCCGCGTCGGCCATCTGTCGGGACAGATGCCATACAGATGCCAGACGCGGGCCATACGCAAACCAGACAGGAAATTTCGCCATGCCACCCCGGGTTCTGGTCTCTGACGAACTCTCTGAAACCGCCGTCCAAATCAACCGCGACGGAGGGGTCGAGGTCGACTACATGCCGAAACTTGGCAAAGACAAGGAAAAGCTGGCCGAGATCATTCACCAATATGATGGCCTTGCAATCCGCTCGGCCACCAAGGTGACCGAAAAGCTTTTGGCCAATGCGACCAACCTAAAGGTCGTGGGCCGTGCCGGGATTGGTGTCGACAATGTCGATATTCCCGCCGCCTCGAAAAAGGGGGTGATCGTGATGAACACGCCCTTCGGCAACTCTGTCACCACGGCCGAACATGCCATCGCCATGATGTTCGCAGTCGCCCGTCAACTGCCCGAAGCAAACGCCTCAACCCACGCTGGAAAATGGGAAAAATCCCGTTTCATGGGGGTGGAGCTGTTCAACAAGACCCTTGGCGTTATTGGTGCTGGCAATATCGGCGGCATCGTTTGTGACCGCGCCGTGGGTTTGAAAATGAAGGTCGTCGCCTATGACCCCTTCTTGTCGGAAGAACGCGCCAAGGTCCTTGGCGTCGCCAAGGTGGAGCTTGATGAACTGCTGGCGCGCGCCGATTTCATCACCTTGCACGTGCCCCTGACTGACAAGACCCGCAATATCCTTGGCCGCGAGAACCTTGCAAAAACCAAAAAGGGCGTGCGGATCATCAACTGCGCGCGGGGCGGTCTGATTGACGAGTCCGCGCTGAAAGACGCGCTTGATTCCGGCCATGTCGCCGGGGCCGCACTGGATGTTTTCGAAACGGAACCGGCCACCGAGAACCTGCTTTTCAACCATCCCGGCGTCGTTTGCACCCCACATCTTGGGGCGGCTACAACCGAGGCACAAGAGAATGTGGCTTTGCAGGTGGCCGAACAGATGGCGGACTATCTGCTGACGGGGGCTGTGCAGAACGCGCTGAACATGCCGAACGTTACGGCAGAAGAGGCGATCGTCATGGGCCCCTGGATCAAACTTGCGGCCCACCTTGGCGCTTTCATTGGCCAGATGACGGACGAACCGATCAAGGCGATCAACATCCTTTACGATGGCACCGTGGCCGACATGAACCTTGCCGCTTTGAACCAGGCCGTGATTGCCGGCGTGTTGAAAGCCCATAATCCGGACGTGAACCTTGTTTCTGCCCCCGTGGTTGCCAAGGATAAGGGTATCCAGATCTCGACCACGCGTCAGGACAAGACCGGCACCTTTGACGCATATATCAAGGTCACCATGGTCACCGATAAACGCGATCGTTCGGTTGCAGGAACATGTTTTTCGGATGGAAAGCCGCGCTTTATCCAGATCAAGGGCATCAACATCGACGCCGAAATTGGCGAGCACATGCTTTACACCACGAACGAAGATGTGCCTGGTATCATTGGTCTTTTGGGCATGACCATGGGCAAGAACGGTGTCAACATCGCCAACTTCACGCTTGGGCGTTCTGGTGTGGGGCAGGACGCCATCGCGATCCTTTACCTTGACCAGGCGATTGATCCCAAGGTGCTTGATACGTTGGAAGCCACCGGCATGTTCCAACAGGTCAAGGCCTTGCAATTCGAAGTGGCATAAGCCAGCGTTCAGCGGCCGGGAGTGCCCCGGCCGTTACCACAAAAGCCCCATGCAAACCCTGACCCCGCTGCTTCTCGCCCTTGCCGATCTGACCGCAGCCGAGCCACGGGCCGCGGCACAGGCGACCGCTGACATCTTGCGCGCGGCCGCCAGCAAACATCGCTTTGCCCCGGCGCCGCGCTCGGTTTTAGACGATGCGATAACGGCCGCAGCGCTTGGCGCGAACGCTTTGCCCTGCGCTGGTCTTGTGGCGGCGGGGGCAGTTTTCCTGCCGTGGCAGGCAAGCCCGGCCGCAGCCCTGCAACCCGGCCATCTTGCCGCCAGCAAAGCCGTGGTCACCCTGGTCAGCCCCGAAGGCCCGATCCACGCCGCGGATCTGCGTTTTGGCCTGTTTTATCAGGCCCCTGGCGTTTATTACCCGCTCCATGCCCATGAGGCCGCCGAAACCTATACGCTGCTGGCCGGAACCGCGCCGTGGCAAGCGGGCGAAACCCGCCGTGTCCTTGGCCCCGGAGACAGCATATACCATCCGCCCCAGATGCCCCATGCCATGCGGGCCGGTCCCGAAGGCTTTCTGGCTATGTGGCGTTGGTCTGGGGATATTGGTTTTGACAGCTACCGCATGCTGCCCGACCCAGAAGGCGCAGGCCTTTAGGATGCCCCCTTGCCCCAACTGTTGCGTTCAAATATCCCTGCGCTCCGCAGTAGGGGTGAGCGCGCAGTGACAAGAACCTACGCCATCGGCGACATTCATGGCCAGTTGGGGCTTCTCAAGGCCGCGCATGCCCGCATCAACGCCGATCAAGCCGCGCATGGCCCCGGTCCCATCGTTCACATCGGTGATCTGGTTGACCGTGGCCCGGACAGCCCCGGCGTCATCGACTATCTGATGCAAGGTCAAGCCCGGGGGGAGGATTGGATCACACTTCTGGGCAATCATGACCGCATGTTTGCCGGATATCTGCGTGATCTTACCTGGCACGATCCGCGTTTGCGTGCCGATGCCAGCTATTTGCATCCGCGTATCGGTGGGGCGGTAACACTTTCAAATTACGGCGTAAAAAACCCTGCCGACCGCCCGCTTGCCCCTGTTCACGCCGAGGCGGTCGCCGCCGTGCCCCGCGCGCACCGTGATTTTATCGAAAGCCTGCCCACCAGCTTTCAGCGGGGTGAGGTTTTCTTTGCCCATGCCGGCATGCGCCCCGGCGTGCCCTTCGACCAGCAAAGCGAAGATGACCTGTGTTGGATCCGCGACGGTTTTTTGGAAGATCGTCGCGATCATGGGGCGTTGATCGTTCATGGCCACACCCATATCGCGCAGGCGACCCATTACGGCAACCGGGTGAACCTTGATTCCGGGGCGGCCTATGGTGGGCCCTTGTCTGCGGTGGTGATCGAGGGGCGTGAGGTTTTTTTGTTGACAGATCCGGGCCGACAGCCCTTGCCCATCACCCCTGACGCGCCAATCCGTTAGGCCCCGTCACGGGCCAGGGCAAGTGCCGTCTCCAGCACTTTGTCATCCCCGACGTGATTGGCCAAGATCAACACCAAGCGCGCGTTCAGCGCGTGGCTTTGCGCCTCGGTCAGGCCGCGGTGGGTGGCCAGAAGCTTGGCATAAAACCCATCGGCGTCTGCAATATTGGGTTTGGTCACCAGTGCCATGCTTATGCCCCCCAAGCCGCTGAAAGTGCAGCAGAAATATCCTCTGACGAGGCGGTGATCCAGCGCGCTGCCACCACCTGATCGGGCCGGATCAGGTAAATCGCCCGCTCGGCCGTGCCCAGATAGCGGCGCTGCAATTGGTCATTCATTTCGGGCTGCAAGCTGCGGGCGCCGTCAACCTTGGGGGCAGGTTGACCCAGCGCCAGCACCACGAAATCGCGTCCAAGCGTGTCAAGTAGCCAAGCCTTGCCCAAGGGCGCGTCAGGCCCCCCCGCCCCCGGCCGCGCGCCTTCTGGCAGATCAGCGTCGGGCGCGATCAAGGGATAGGTGCAAGGGCGCGAAAGCCGCCCCGAGTTCACCATGGGTCTGGCAAAATCAACCCGGCTTGCAAGGTGCAAAACGGCATCGCGGAAAAGCCGTTCGACCCCGGGTTCGGGGGACATGAAGCGGGTAGAGCGTGAAGAATTCAGCAGGTTTTCATCTGCGCCGAACACCCTTTCGCGGTCATAGCCGGCCAGAATGGCCGCAGGTTGCGCCCCTTTGACCACCGCCGCCAGACGCCAGCCAAGTGCATCGACATCCTGCAACCCGCCATTGCCGCCGCGCGCGCCAAAGGGGCTGACGATATGGGCGCTGTCCCCGACAAACAGCACCGGCCCATGCACGAAACTGCGCAGGCGCCGACATTGGAATGTGTAGATTGACGTCCAATCCAGCGTGAAATTGCGGTGGCCCACCACCTTTTCGATGCGCGGGATGATGCGCTCGGGCAGCTTTTCCACCTCGGGGTCGGTGTCCCAGCCCAGTTGAAGATCGACGCGGTAGATGTTGTCGGGCTGCTTGTGAAGCAGGGCCGATTGGCCGGAATGAAACGCAGGTTCAAACCAGAACCAACGTTCAGATGGGAAATCTGCCTCCATCTGGATATCGGCAATCAGGAAGCGTTCCTCGAAAAGCTCGCCTTCAAAATCCAGCCCCAACATGCCGCGCAGCGGACTGCGCGCGCCGTCGCAGGCGATCACCCAATCCGCTTCAAGCCCATAGGTTCCATCCGGTGTTTCCACCGTCAAGGCGGCGTGGTCATCGTGGCGATCTATGGCCACGACCTTGTTTTTCCAGCGCAAATCAATGCCAAGCGCCAGCGCGCGGTCAACCAGATATTCTTCGACGTAATATTGCTGCAGGTTCACGAAGGCGGGCATCTTGTGGCCATCTTCGGGCAGAAGATCAAAGTTGAAGACTTCTTTTTCCTTGTGAAATGTGCGCCCGACTTTCCAGGTGACACCTTTAGTGACCGATTGTTCGCCAACGCCCAGACGATCCAGAATTTCAAGGCTGCGCTTTGACCAGCAAATCGCACGGCTGCCCACCGACACCACATTGTTGTCGTCCAGAACCACCGCAGCCACCCCGTGGTTCGCCAGTTCGATCGCCATGGCAAGCCCGATAGGCCCGGCGCCGATGATGGCCACCTTGTGGCGGGATTCTTGGGCCGTCAGGCCCTTAGGGGCAGAATAGGCGAAAGGGCGATAGTCGTAAGCCATCAAGGATGATCCCGTTTGATTAGACGCCAGACAGACAGTCCAAGTGTGCCGCCGAACAGGGCGACGGACACACCGATTACCTCAATCAGCGCGGGGCCTTCGGGAACCCCGCGATACCAGACCGCACTTGCCACGAAGGCCAGCCCGAAGACCGACACAACCGCACGAAAGATCAACTCGCCGCGCGAAGGGCCAAACTGCCGGCTCATCCTTGCAAAGCCGCCCACATGTCGCGGTCGCGTTCGGCGGTCCAGATGCGCGGATGGTCAATGCCGCGCGCTTCGTCATAGGCGCGGGCCACGTTGAAGGGCAGGCAATGTTCGTAGATTGCATAGTCCTTGAACTTGGGGTCGCAGGCGGCGCGGACAGCATCCCAGGCCTCTTTCAGGCTGCCGCCGCGGGCGGCCACCTTGGCCACTGGGCGATAGGTGCTTTCGACAAAATCTGCCGTCGCCGCCAGGGCTTTGGCCACCATGTCACGGCCAACCAGCGCATCACCGCGCCCCGGCGCAATCGCGACAGGATCAAAGCTGGCGATGTTTTCCAGCGTTTCTGCCCATTCGTTGAAATAGCCGTCGCCGCAATAGCAGGCCGAGTGATATTCAACGATGTCGCCGGTGAACATCACTTCGGCATCTGGCACCCAAACCACCGCATCGCCTGCGGTATGGGCGCGGCCAAGATGCATGATCTCTACCTTGCGCTTGCCCAGATAGACCGTCATCGCCTCGGAAAAGGTGGTGGTGGGCCAGGTCAGGCCGGGAATTTCCTCATGGCCCTGAAACAGGCGCGGAAAGCGGCCAAACTCAGAGGCCCAATCCTCGGCCCCGCGCTCTTCGACCATGCCACGGGCGGCTTCTGACATGATGACTTCGCCCGCGCCATAGGCCGATGCCCCCAAGACCCGCACAGCGTGGTAATGGGTCAGCACCAGATGGCTGATGGGTTTGTCGGTCACCGAACGGATGCAGTCGATCACCTTGCGCGCCAGCCGCGGGGTGGCTTGGGCTTCAACCACCATCACGCTTTCATCGCCGATGATGACACCCGTGTTCGGGTCGCCCTCGGCGGTAAAGGCGTAAAGCCCCGGTCCCACTTCGGTAAAGGACGTTTTCTTTTCCGAAAGATCACCCTGCGATGCAAATGCCTTGGCCATGTCAGTTCCTTTTGTAAGGGTCGGCAAGTGCCGGGATCACCTTGCCCGCGCATTCGCCAAATCCGATCCTGTAGTCTTCGGCCCGCGCAGCACCGCGCAGCACCAGCGTGTCATTGTCTTCGATAAAGCTGCGGGTCCCGCCCGCGACGGCAAAGGGTTCCTTGCCCCCCCAGGAAAGTTCTAACAGGCTTCCCCGGCTGTCTTTTGCCAGACCCGAAATTGTGCCCGATCCCAGCAAATCACCGACATTCATCGCACAGCCGCTTGTCGTGTGGTGCGCCAATTGCTGAGGTGCTGAGTAATACATCTCGGCATAGTTGGTGCGCGCGATGACGGTTTCTGCGCCGCCCGCCGGTGTTAAGCCAACCTCAAGCTCGATGTTGTACAGCATGGGCTTTGGTTCTGCCAAATGGGGCAGAAGCGGTTTTTCACGGGCCGGTGTTGATACCCGGAACGGTTCAAGTGCTGCACGCATCACGATCCAGGGGGATATTGTGGTTGCCGTGGCCTTGGCCTGAAACGGCCCCAAAGGCTGATATTCCCAAGCCTGAATGTCGCGGGCCGACCAGTCGTTCAGCAAGACGTAGCCGAAGATCATCTCTTCAGCCTCGGCCACTGTCACCGGATAGCCGTGATCGGACGCCTGTCCCACAACAGCGCCCATCTCAAGTTCGATGTCAAAACGACGGGACGGCTGGAAGGCAGGCAGGTCGTGTTCGGGCGATTTCACTTGGCCCCAAGGGCGGCGCACATCGGTGCCCGATACCACGACCGATGACGCACGACCGTTATAGCCTATGGGTATGTGCAGCCAGTTGGGCGGCAAGGCATTTTCGGCGCCCCGGAACATCGTGCCGACGTTGACGGCGTGGTTTCGGCCTGCGTAAAAATCGGTGTATTCTGCCACAAGAAAGGGCAGGTGCAGCGCGGCCTTGGCACGCGGAACCAGATGCGGTTCCACCTGCGCGCGCTGGCTGGACCCTTCGGCCAAAAGCCCGGACACCGTGGCGCGCAGTTCGGCCCAAACCGCAGGGCCCGCCTCCATCGCCTCATTCCAGAAGGGCACATCGAACAGGGGCCCTTCGGCAAAGCCGATGATCCCGTCCTCTTCTAGTGCTGTGAGGTCCACAATGAAGTCGCCAATCGCCATGCCGCAGCGCGGCTCTTGGTTTTGCAGCGAAAACACCCCGCAAGGCAGGTTGTTCAGCGGAAAATCCGTGTCGTCATTGGCGCTGGCCACCCAGCTGCGGATCAGACCCAAAACCATATTCCTTTCATCTTGGCGCAAGGCGTGGCGGGGGTAAGGCCCTGCTGGCATTGCGTCATTTTACCCCGGGTGTACCGTCGAACTTCTTGTCCAAAGAGCCCCAGCAATCAATATAATCTTCCTGCAAATGGCCTGCCGTCGCGGCAAATGGCGTCAAATGCTGGGGGAAACGAGTTTCGAACATGAAGCTCATCGTTTCGGTCAGTTTCTCTGCCTTCAGATCGGCATTCGAAGCGCCTTCGAAGGCGTTCTTATCCGGCCCGTGCGGCAGCATGCAATTGTGCAGCGACATCCCGCCCGGAACAAAGCCCTTGGGCTTGGCGTCATAGATGCCATAGATATTGCCCATCATCTCGGACATGACGTTCTTGTGGTACCACGGCGGGCGGAACGTGTTTTCCGCCACCATCCAGCGGTCGCGGAACAGCACGAAATCGATGTTCGCGGTGCCTTCGATGCCGCTTGGGGCTGTCAGCACCGTGAAGATCGAAGGGTCGGGGTGGTCGAACAAGATCGCGCCCACCGGGCAATAGGTGCGCAGATCGTATTTCACCGGCGCATAATTGCCGTGCCAGGCCACCACATCCAAAGGCGAATGGCCGATCTTGGTTTCATGAAACTGGCCGCACCATTTTACAGTGACGGTAGAAGGCACCTCGCGGTCCTCAAAGGCTGCCACGGGTGTCTTGAAGTCGCGCGGATTGGCCATGCAATTCGCCCCAATCGGACCGCGGCCCGGAAGGGTGAATTTCTGGCCATAGTTTTCGCAGACAAACCCGCGTGCGGGGCCTTCCAGCACCTCGACCCGATAGACCAACCCACGCGGCAAAATCGCAATTTCCTTTGGCTCCAGATCAATGATCCCAAGCTCGGTGCAAAAGCGCAAACGGCCCTCTTGCGGTACCACCAAAAGTTCGCCATCGGCCGAGAAGAAATAGGCGTCCTTCATCGACTGGTTCACCAGATACATATGGCTTGCCATGCCGGTCTGGGTGTTCACATCCCCTGCCGTGGTCATGGTCCTCATGCCGGTGATCCAGGTCAAAGCCTCGTCCGGCACAGCCACCGGATCCCAGCGATACTGCCCCAAGGACACGATTTCAGGGTCAATAAACGGGGCCGATTTCCAATGCGGCACGGCGATTTTCGTGAACCGGTGGGTATGTTTTACCGAAGGGCGGATGCGATAGCACCATGTCCGTTCGTTCTGGTGGCTGGGCGCGGTAAAGGCGGTGCCGGAAAGCTGTTCGCCATAAAGCCCATAGTTGCATTTTTGCGGGCTGTTCATGCCCTGAGGCAAAGCCCCCGGCAGCGCCTCGGTTTCAAAGTCATTACCGAAGCCGGGCATGTAATGGGCATGCGTGCCAACTGCCGCCACGGCGCGGATCATTCCAGAAGGCGTGTTTTGCGTGTTCATCTTTGGCCTCGCAATATTGGTGACTTTTTGATGTGGCTTTGGCTTTCCAAATATCGTTGCAGCTGCAACGAAGTCAAGTCTGCTTTCCAGAGCGAATCCCGAATATCATGTTCTCACAAGCGACATGGATTGGCCAAGCCTAGCAGGGGCAGGGCCTGGAATTGATGTCCTCCATGACGCCGGATTGCTGCGCCTGATTATAGCGCCCGGTGGCTGCGCAGGGATCGGGGCAGGTTCAAAAGTGCCAGGATCGTCGTTGCCACGGCAAGGCCAAGGATGATCTGGAAAAAGCCCTTCGGCCCCATATCCGCCAAGACTTGGCTGATAAGCACCGGCAGCACGATCGCCCCCAGCATGCCTGCCGCCAAAAGCAAGGCGGAAACTCGGGTTGATCCGCCCATGCTGCGCAGGCCTGTCAGATATTCGCCGTGGAAAAGATAGCCGCAGGCAAACCCCATGAAGGGGAACCAAAACCCCGGGTTGCCCACAAGGGCAGCAAACCCCAGGGCCGACAAAAGGGCAATTGCCGCTGAAAAAACCACAAAGGGGGGGACCAAATGGGCAATGACCACAAGCGACAGCCGCGCGACCAGATAGACGACAAAGAATTGCGATAAAAGCTGCGCTGCGTCTTGCGTTGACAGCCCGGCGAGCGTCAGCGCTGTGGGACCAAGCCCAACCATGGTGGATTCCATGCCAATGCCCAGAAAGGCAAAGCCAAGGATCGGCCAATCAATGCGCAAGGCCTGCTTTGCGCGGGTTTGTGTGGCGCGGGTGTCGCCCATCGCCAAAGTCGCTGTTGCCACGATTGCCGCGAACGCCGTGAAAACCCAAAAGACGGCAGCCGCGTTTTGGTTCAGCGCCAAAAACACCTGTGGCGCGGCGATGGCCCCCACGGTGAAGAGCGCGTTCATCAGGCTCATCAAAGCGGGGCCTCTGGGGCCAAACCCGGCAAGCACACGCGGATTATAGACCGCCGCGATCACGCCATAGCCAAAGCCAAACAGGGCAGCCCCGGCAAGAACGCTGGACCAACTCGTCATAAGGGCGATCAACGCGGTGCCTGCCGCGCTGGACACAAGCCCGCTTCTTGGCCCCAATGTCGCAGGAAAGGCATAGACTGCGGCCACAGCCAGCAGGCTGCCCGCCCAAAACACCGACAGCACCCAGCCCACAGTGGAAATCTGCAGATCGAAGGCGGTGGCGAATACTGGCAGCACCGGGCCAAAGATTGCTTGCGCCAAGCCCAACAGGACAAAGGCGGCAAAGCCGGTCACCAAAAGCAGAACCCTTGTCCGACTGTTCATTCCGCAGCGCCCCGATTGTTACGCGCTGCGTATCGGTCTCAAATTGCAAGGTCAATTGGCGGTTTATGCTTCCCCCCTTGCACGCTTAGCCTCTTGCGGGCAGGCTTGGGGCATCAGCCCCGGGTGCGCCGCATGAATTTCGATCTTTCCGCCTTTCTGCCCTATCAGCTTGCGGTCGCCTCAAGCCGTATTTCGCGCGAGTTTGCCGAGCGTTATCGGGCCGAATTCGGCCTGAGCATCCCCGAATGGCGGGTTCTGGCGCATCTGGCGCAATCGGATGCGGTTTCGGTGCGCGAGATTCATGCCCGTGTCGACATGGACAAATCGAAAGTCAGCCGCGCTGCGGCACGGCTGGAAACATCAGGCCTGATCGAAAAGCGCGAGAATGCCGAAGACCGGCGGCTTCTTGACATGCGCCTGACTGACAAGGGCAGGGCGCTGATCGCCCGCATCGTGCCCATCGCGGACGCCTATCAGGCCGAAATGTTGGCGCAGTTGGGGGACCATGCGCCAGCCTTTCGCGCGGCACTCTTGATGCTTTACGAGGGCAAATGACACAGCTTTTCGACTATTGGCGGTCTTCGGCCGGATATCGGGTGCGGCTGGCTTTGGCGCTTTTGGCCGAGGACCACAGTGCCGTGCCCGTCGACCTTGTGAAGGCCGAACAAACCACGCCCGCGAACCTTGCCCGCAACCCCCAAGGGCTGGTGCCGACATTAGAGATTGATGGGCTGTCACTGACACAGTCTTTGGCAATCATCGAATACCTCAACGACACACGCGGCGGGTTCCTGCCGGCCGATCCGGTTGGGCGCGCCCGCGTCCGCGCCCTGTCCTATGCCGTGGCCATGGAAATTCATCCAATCTGCAACCTGCGGGTCGGAAGATATGTCGAAGCGCAAACTGGTGGGGCCCTTACCATGCAGGGCTGGCAGCAGAAGTTCATTGGCGAAGGCTTGGCCGCGCTTGAACAGATGCTGGACCATCCCGCGACCGGCCGCTTTTGTCATGGCGACACGGTGACGATGGCAGACCTTTGCCTGTTGCCGCAGGTTTACAACGCCAATCGATGGGGTGTGGACGTGACGTCGCTCTCGCATATTTCACGGATCGTCGCAGAGTTGGCCGCGATACCTGCCTTTGCCGCAGCCCACCCGGACGCTGTTCGCCCCAAATAGGGAAAGACCCGACGCATGACCGATGTCTTCATCCTTTCCGCCGCCCGCACCGCCATTGGCACCTTTGGCGGCAGCTTGTCGGGCGTTGCCCCGATTGATCTTGCAACGCATGCCGCCAAAGCAGCGATTGCCCGCGCCGGCGTGGACCCTGCCCAGATCGGCACCTCGGTTTTCGGCCATGTCATCAACACCGAGCCGCGCGATATGTATCTTTCCCGCGTGGCCGCGATGAACGCAGGCGTGCCCGAAGGCGCGGTCGCGATGAACGTCAACCGGCTGTGTGGCTCTGGCGCGCAGGCGATCGTGTCGGCGGTGCAGATGCTGGTGTTGGCTGATGCCGATATGGCGCTGGCGGGTGGGGCGGAATGCATGAGCCGGTCCCCCTATATTCTGCAAGCCGCACGGTTCGGGCAGAAGATGGGAGATACCAAGGCGCTGGACATGATGACCGGTGCTTTGACCTGCCCCTTTGGCACAGGCCACATGGGCATCACCGCCGAAAATGTGGCGGCCGAAGGCGGCATCACCCGCGCCGATCAAGACGCGTTTGCCTTGGAAAGCCAAAGCCGCGCCGCCAAGGCAATTGCCGAAGGGCGGTTCGTGGACCAGATCGCCCCCATCGAAATTCCAAGCCGCAAGGGCCCGGTTTCCTTTGCTGTGGACGAACATCCAAAATCCACCACTGCCGAAGCGCTTGCGGGTCTGCGCGCGGCTTTTCAAAAAGACGGCACCGTGACCGCAGGCAATGCCAGCGGCATCAATGATGGCGCGGGGGCCTTGGTTTTGGCGCGGGGGGATGCTTTGGGGGGGATGAAACCGCGCGCCCGGATCATGGGCTATGCCGTTGCGGGGGTGGCGCCTCGGGTCATGGGGCTGGGGCCGATCCCGGCAGTGCAGAAGCTTTGCACCAAGCTGGGCATGCGGCCTGCCGATTTCGACGTTGTGGAATCGAACGAGGCCTTTGCCGCCCAAACCATCGCGGTAAACCGGGGGCTTGGCCTCGATCCGGCGAAGGTCAATCCTAATGGCGGTGCCGTGGCGCTGGGCCATCCGGTTGGCGCCACGGGCGCGCTTATCACCGTGAAAGCGCTTTATGAACTTGAGCGTATCGGCGGCAAAACCGCGCTTGTCACCATGTGCATCGGCGGTGGTCAGGGGATTGCGCTGGCGATCGAGCGGGTCTGAAACCTATCGCAGCCGCACGGTTGTTCGGGCCGAGCGGCCGGTGGCGTCGATCACCGACAAGGTGACAAACCCCTGCCCAAGGCCGGGCAACATCACCGCCCTGTCGCGGGGGGAAACGGCGACGGGCGTGCCATTGGCGAGCCAGATGAAGGGGGCGGTGCCACCTTCGACCCTGGCCAGAAGGCCGTCGGGCAAAAGTTCCACCTCTGCGCCATCGGGCGGGAACGCGACTGCGGGCGCGTTAGCGCCATCGTCAAATGCGGCAGAGCGGCTGCGAAAGCGTTGCAGTGGCTGGGGCAGTTGGGCATTGGCCACCAAAAGCGTGGCGCGGGGGGCGGGGGGTTGTGGGTCAAGCGTTGGCTTCAGCCGCGAAAAGGCTTGAAACAGCACAGGTGCCGCCAGATCGGCCCCAAAGGCACCCGGCACCGGCGTGCCGTCCGGCCGCCCCATCCAGACGCCAATCACATGGTGTCCGTCATAGCCGATTGCCCAGGCATCGCGGTGGCCATAAGAGGTACCGGTCTTATAGGCCAGCCGGTTCTGAGGCGCGCCGGGTGGCGGGGCCAGCCCGGCCAGAATATCGCCGACAAACCACGCGCTTGTTTGCGCCAGCACC